>JAYTVX010000260.1:0-14586 GCA_043743775.1 Bacteroidales bacterium
TATTATGGCGTTTTATTTGTTGGTGGATTAATTCTCTGTATTTACATTCTAAACTGGATTTTTAAGAATGAAAATATTCCGCTTGCTAATTTAGAAAAGCTATCAGTATATGGGATAATTGGAATTTTTGCCGGCGCAAGGCTTGCTCATTGTGTGTTTTATGAACCTTCGTATTATTTTAGTCATCCATTAGAAATTATTTTGCCAATTCAACCGACTGCTGATGGTGGTTATAGATTCTCGGGCTTTCAAGGATTAGCAAGTCATGGTGGTGCACTAGGATTTCTGATTGCGGTATATTTCTATTCTCGAAAGACTAAACACTCAATGATTGATAGCCTTGATTTGGTTGCGGTTGTTGGAGCCTTGGCCGGAGGATTTATCAGACTTGGAAACTTTATGAATTCTGAAATTATCGGCATTCCGACAACAAAACCTTGGAGTGTAATTTTTGAGCGAGTAGATAACGTACCGAGACACCCAGCTCAATTGTACGAGGCGATTTCTTATTTTATCATTTTTACGATTATGATGATTCTTTACAAAAAAATGAGAGATAGACTTAAAAACGGATGCTTCTTTGGGCTTGTAGTTGTTTTATGTTTTACAGCTAGATTTATAATTGAATTTGTAAAGGAGAACCAAGTCGGATTTGAAGATGGAATGACATTCAATATGGGACAACTTTTGAGCCTTCCTTACATCGCAGTGGGAATTGGATTGATAATTTATGGATTGATAAAGACAAAAAAGAATAAACCCAGCGCCCAACTGCTGCTAAAAAATAGCTAGGGCTGATGCGCTGACAAGCAAGTTCTTAGTACTTTAGTAAAAGTTTAGCATATGAGAAGGAATTTTCTATCAACCCTCGAAGCAAGCAGCGGATCATTTAGCACTGGCCATAATCCGTGCTTTTTTATTCTCCTTCTCTGGTAAACGGCATAGCCCTTTTAGTTTATTACAAAACTTTTGTTTAGCTTTAGAAGTGTAAAGCATTATTATAAGTTTAACATATACAACCATTTCGGCGGTATATGTTTTATAAATGTGAATATATAAACGAGTTGTACATCATTGTGTTGAAGATGCACAAACATACTACCCAATTCAATGAAGAGAAATCATTAAAACTGATTCTTCACACGAATTGAAACTGAAAGAAAAAGCAGATAATTTAAGATTCTGCTAATTGAAACTTTTGAAAAGTGAATAGAAAAGATTAATTTAAAAACAGAAAAAAAAGCAAGGCATAACTAAAATTCTTAAACCTAAAAACATTGAAATGAAGAAACTTAATATTACAAAACGAGAAATTGCATTTTTCTTTCTTGGATTATTTACAATGTTAGTAATTGAAATAATTTATGATTGGAGTGATTTTAAAAAAGGACTAATTGACGGTTGGAATGGTGCAAGAACTGAAGTAAAAAAATAAACCAAATGAAAAAGTTTAATATTACTAAAAGGGAAGTTATATTTTTCATACTTGGGCTAATCACAATGCTCATAGTTGAATCAATTTACAATTGGAATGATTCAAAAAAAGCATTTATGAAAGGTTGGAATGGTTATGAAACAGAAGTGAAAAAATAATGTATTGTATCATTCTTTCTAAAAAATGATGAGAAAAGTTGAATCCTTGAAAGGAATAGAATAACTGACGAATATAACAACGGTGTACAACACGTGTTTCAAAAAATTGGGGATGATGCGATGACAAGCAAGTTTTTAGTACCTTAGTTTTGTTTGAACTAGGGATAAGATTGCTGCTTCGAACCGAGCGTTCTTTGCGAGCTCGGCGAAGCCAACTCCCAGCCATTTTTTCAGCAGCAAACCGTTGGCGGTAATTAAAGGAACAAAGAAATGAATGACATTTTGGATTCAATATAGAAGGTAAAGATTAAAACTAATGTATACATTCATAAATACTTATTTTAATTATTAACTAAAACTCAAAACAATGAAGACTTTTTTTTAAGTGCATTTATTTTAATTGGTTCATTAGCGTTTTCTCAACAAAAGCCATTATTGTACTCGTGGAACGACTATCATGGAGTTTATTCTGTTTCTAACATTCAGGAAGACGGAACTAATTTTCAAATTTTTAGAATTGAAACCGTATCCATTGAAATGCTAAAAGCAAGGAAAAGGGATGATTTAGCAACTATCCTTTCGAATAAAGGATTGAAGAGTTGTAATAATGTAGAAGTTTTTGAGGTAAGCAAAGATGGTGAAAAACAATCTTTGCGAAAAAATTACTGGATGTTACCTGGTAATACAGAGATAAATCCAGACAATAAACCCAATCAATTTTTTTCGGAGATCGAGATAAGCCGAATGTTTCCTAAAATGTTTCGAAAAGAAGCTTTCCCTAAATTTACTTTTGAAAACAGAAGGATTAAAACCTATGAATTTGATACGTATTATCAACAGTATTTTCTTTCTAAAAGTGATTTAATAACCTGTGAACATCCAACAAGAAAAGATAAACAAGCATCAAGGGCAACTGACAATACAAGTTTTGATGTAGTATCAAGTAATTTGGTAGCGGCCTATCCTGCAGAAACAAAAGAGGATGATAAGTTTTACACCTTTAAAAATTATGAAGTAATAATAACGTCCCCATCTTGTAATATAATAAATCAGGTTAAAGTTTCATTTGATTATCCAAGAATTTATAAAGAACAAAAAACCGTTTACGATATAAACGATTCCAAAAAATCAATTGGGCAATTACTGTTTTTTGAAAGGATGAATGCAGGTAAGGCATCTGATCCAAATAAAGAGAATATACAACTTGTTTTTGTTTCAACTAAAGGTGAAATAATATCTTCGACGGTTAGTTTTCGACCCGATAATAAAGGATGGGAAAAAATTCATGGTATTTTCGGAGATGGAGAGAGCCTCTTTATAACTTTTCACTCTACGGGAACTGCTGGCAACTTATTTGGAATAAAGAAAATAAATAAAAACGGGGAAAGTCAGGATTTTAAATATGCTGAGGAACAGCTAAAAGCGAACACTATTATGCCAACAGGAAATTTCGGACAACTTAATCGTTCTCGAAAAGAATTTGGAGCTTTAGCCGACAAAACAAATTTCCGCTGGGGCATACAAGAATTTGAAATGCAAGGTGTTCAGAAGACCAATACAAAATTATATATATGAGGACAGTCGTTATATAAAGTTAGTGACCCTAACTTTAAAGGAGAAGGAATGCCTCCCACTATAAGTTATTATGCTGAGGGTTTTGTGTTTGTATACAATAGCTCTACGATGGCCTTTGAAAAAATATTTATGTTGAATCTACCATGCAATAAAGTAAAGAGCCAATTTAACTTAATAGCATCAGGAAACGATGAGATTGAATTTTTTATTCCTATTCAAGCTTCTGAACCAAAAGATTTCTCAAAAACAGTTGTAGAAAAGAATTTAAATGGAGGTGAACGATACGGCAATGATTACAAACGCTTAATGAATCCTGTATTTATGGCTATAAATGGATCTGAGGGCAAGTTCCAATACTACAAAGATATCTATACCTTAGATTTAGAAAAAGGACTTATAAGTTGTCTGGATGGTAGTCGATATGTTGTAGGGTTTGATGCATCTGCAGGAGAAAATCGTGATGATTCGGGTGAATTGGCTTACGATAACAAGCATTTCTTTCACATTATCCCTGTAAAATATTAACCATAAGCTAACTCTTTCTTACTGCTTTTGGTAAACTCTACTCGAATACAGTTGTCACCTATAACGTCAAAAAATATCAGTGTTAGTAAAGCATTAACATTGATGTTTTTTGGCGCTATTAAGTTTATTACCGCCAACAAATGCTAAAAACTATTAGAATTGAAGATTTAATGATAAGTTTCTCGCTCGCCGTAAAGTTCATTAACGAGGTGGGGTAAAGAAGTAGCCCCAAATCGAGCGGACGTTCCAAGTTCAATATAGTCAATTCGATACCTCCGTAAGAAGTATAATCTTCTTATATTAAGATTCTTTAAAAAAGAAAAAAACCATTGAAGAACTTACTAATCCCTGAAATGGTCCAAGAAAAATATTAGAATTTTTCATTAAAGTAATTATAGGAGTGCCAGTAAATGGTTGTAAAAGAATAATCAAGAGAACAGTTAAAAGATAGAATGCAGAAAAAGAAATAGTTAATCGATAGTAAAAAATATCAACGAAAATTTTACTGCTTCTTGTGTTCCTAATATCTACAATAAAAATACTCAAGATCAATGATAGTGTAGGAATTATAGTTGGCAGTATCCAGCCCCATGCCTCATCAGACTTCGTTTCAAACCTTCCCATTATTGATTGGATCATAATCAATAGTAGAATTACGCCCGAAAAAATAAACCAGAGAGTGGCAATTTTTTTTTTGGCTTTTATCATTTCAATTTTCATTATTTCAAATTTTTATAAAAGTTAATACTAGCAAGGTGTGTCCTTGCGCTAAGCCTTTTTTGCAGCTGAGGTTCAACTGAATTCTCCTCCTTTACATACTCATATATAATAGCATTAATAGTGTAATTTTTAGTTAGCTTTAAGTCCCCAATTTTTTTAGGTAATTTATTTCCCCCTTTTTCAACAAATTCATTAATTTCTTGCCTAGTAGGGGGTATACTTTTTGAACTTAAAAATTGATCCGTTATTATAAATACAATACAACGATAATACCCCTTTTGCGCTCTAAACAGACATTTAATATAGTCAAGCATTGAGAATTCATTGGATGGCAATGAAGCATTAGGATTAAAAACCCATCTATCATTTTCCGGCTTTGGGTTACCATCTTTTTCAATCTGTTCCATTTCTGTAACTATAGCAAATCCACTGTTGCTAACCCTGAAATAGCTTAACTTTTCATATCCACATATACTCAGAGTAATTTTTAGCTCATGATCAATATCTTTTAAATAGGTTTTTGTAGAAAATAAACTTTTATCAATTTCAGTCTGAGCGGAAAATTTGGGTATTGGTAATTTGAATTCTGGTATTTTTTTAATCTCAGAAACAGGAGGAGCATTACCTTCTTCAGTCATAACAGCTTCATTTTCGGCTTTAGCTATGCTATCGATCTTATAATTAATAGCATCAATGTTATTTTGTGGAACACGCCCACAACTATTTAATAATATTACGAGTAGTGTTAAAGAACTGGGGGAAATCCACTTCACTCTGTTAAATTTATATTTTTCCATCGGTTTAGTTTTTATGTTTCAATCTGAAATTATTTAATTTAGCATACGTTTTGCTTTACATTTCATATTTGTCTTTATTTCAATTTGGACGACACTTAAACCTAAATTATCTAAGATTGCTTAAACTTGCAAAAAGGACGAGGTTGGACCTCGTCCTAATATAGCAGGTCGTCAATTCTTAGAAAGCCCTATATCCAGCTCCTCCATCTCTCCATTGGTTATCGCCACTTTAACAACCTGTTCCTTGTAGCCATTCTTCTTCACCGTTACCCTGTAAACCCCTTCGGGGATCGATTTAATGTTAAACCCACCCTTATCAGCCGATATTTTGGTAAGTACAACCTCCTCCTTAGCGTTGCTCATGCCATTAGCAGCTGCTTGCATGGTTGGTTCCGCGCATTCGGGGCAGAATGTAATGGTTGCGCCCCTAAGCGGTTCACCGCTTGCTGCATCGGTAACTAGCCCTTTAACAG
Source organism: Bacteroidales bacterium (assembly GCA_043743775.1). GTDB lineage: Bacteria > Bacteroidota > Bacteroidia > Bacteroidales > Tenuifilaceae > UBA8529. The sequence goes on from JAYTVX010000260.1 coordinate 5,684, forward strand.
CTAGGGAACCTTTACCCGTGTTAATAATTCTTCGGGCATCTTTATATCCGCTGTAAAAAGCGGGTTGGGTGTTTTTAACAATTTCAATGGCCGTATCTATGTTTTCCAACGCCGTATCGAGGGTACTGAACAATACGGCTAGCTGAAGGGTTGCCTGTTTACGCTCTTCGATACCCAAACGTGGCTTTGGTATCGAAGTATTAAAAACGTTTATTGCGTTCAACAGTGCAGCTTGTGTATCCGCCGTGATGCCATAGGTATCAAGGGATTCAAGGTTTACCTGCGCACGATCGTAAAACTCCTGTGCACTGGTTTTCAGATTGATATCAGCAAAACGTTTTAGCTCCGTTTCGCTAACCTTAATTTCCCTCAGCAGTACGGTGTTGTTGGTAAACTTAGCAAAAGCCGTTAGCTTACGCGAACAATCAGCGGCTAGGTTCAATAGCGTATTTCTGAGCTGGTCCTTGTTCTCCCGGATACCCGTTATATCGAAATCCTGTTGCTCAGCAAATGCCTCTATTTGAGGGATTGTCTCTCGAACTATGGTATAGTTCTTTGTGTAGTTCGGCAGCGGGGTGGTAATTGCTGCATGGGGTGACAGGTAGTCGCGTGTGGTCATACCCATACCCAGTTTACTTCTTTGTTTTACTTCCATAGGCCTAATTTTAAATGATTAAAAAGACTGCATTATTAATATTTAACCACGAACGTTGACCCAAATAAATACGCGTTAAAAAAATATTCGCTTCTAAATGGCTACCTTACAGTTTCTTACAATCTCACTCTCACCTCTCATCTTTTATCTCTCAAAGGCGTTTGCTTTCGTGTCGATACCGATTGCTTACCTGTCGGAAGCGTTTGCTTGCCTGTCGATACCGTTTGCTTACCTGTCGGAGACATTTGCTTACCTGTCGATACCGTTTGCTTACCTGTCGGAGGCATTTGCCTTCGTGTCGATTCCATTTGCTTTTACCCCTAACGCACCTGATTCAACCCCGTAATCGCATGCAATCAACTCTCTCTCTGTTTTTTATTCACCTTTTCCGTTCCAGAAGGGGTAGTAGGTTGCATTTTGGTTCTTAATTAAAAACGCCCCCGATTTGTTACCCGAATTTTTAATTTTTTTGACGAATAGTATCGATTTTTTTTATCATAAGCCGTTAGACCTTAACCTCTTATTCAGGGAAAAGCTTATATAATCGATGAACCCTAAAAGTCAAAGTATGTTTCTCGCAAACCGGCCTGTCGGCAGACAGGGTTTGCAGAGGCAAACCTCAGAGAGCGCAAAGTGCAGATATATAGAATAGTAATCTTTGCGATTTTAGCGAAAACCCTACCTCCCGCCTGCCTGCCGGGAGACAGGGTAAGCAGGCTTTGCGTGAAAGAGGTTTTTTAAACACCCTCCAAGCTATACCCATAGCTGGGTATCCTAATAAATAGTAAGAAACTTATTGAATTGCCTTACTCCGTATCAATGATCGTCGTTGCAGGGCTAGTAACCGAATTGAACTCGGCCCCCACAATCACGTTGATGCTTTTGGGAACAAGGCTAAAGGTGAACGGTGATTGTCCTAACGATTCGCCATCAACCTCCAACCCAATGGGAATCTCGGACGAGATGGTCACCGTTTTTCCAATATGGCCCGAGATCTTCGGGTGCTTAAGAATCGTTCCATTGTATAGCCGGTAAATATTTCGGATTACCTCAAATCGTCGGATCTGGCGGATTACGGTAACATCAAACAGCCCATCGTCGGATATCGCATTTGGAACCTGCATCATCCCTCCCCCATTGAATCGTCCAATGCCCACAGTTAAGCTGAAGATGCTTCCGCCTAGCTTCTCGCCATCAACGGCAATATTGATGACCGATGGTTTATAGTCGAATAGCGCTCTTACTAGGCTACCCATGTATAGTATTTTCCCTCGATGTCCATGCTCTTTCAACCGATTGGTTCTGCGGGCAACCTCGGCGTCAAAACCCACCCCAGCCGCATTGGCGAAGAAACGGGACTGCCTTACCATCGACTCCTCGTACTCCACTTTACCAACATCCTGCAGGAATAGCCTACCCGCTTTTATCGCCGCAATCTTCCCCTCGTAGGTCGATTGTATTTCGTACATCCTCGACCAATCATTCCCCGTTCCAACGGCAATTACTCCAATAATGATCTCGGTGGTTGGATACTTGGTTTGGATGAATACCCCATTCACAATCTCATTTAAGGTTCCATCGCCCCCCACTGCAATCAACCTCTTATACCCTTGATTAATCGCATTAACAGTAAGCTCTACGGAATGATACTTATGCGTTGTGAAAACAAAGTCAAAATCGATCCCGTTTGCCGTTAGCAACGATTGGATTTGAGGCCAGTCGGTTTTTCCCTTTCCGCTGCCAGCCTGTGGGTTAATGATTGCATACCACCTATCAGCCATTGATTCCGTTCCAATTAGTGAGGCGTAAATATACAATTTTCCTATAATTACAATCAGGGGGTAAATATTTATTCATCGCCCCGCTTAAACTCAAGACCCTCATTCAATGGGCTTTAATCGACCCATTAAAAAATCAGCAAAGGCCCATTTAGGCTTACAGCCACGGGTTAAAGGGTATTTCGGTGATGAATTTGTAACAAAAATTATCGTGGCGGTTTCTAAAAAAGTTTTCCTATTTTTGCAGATACTCAAAATTGATACGGGTTGTTTATAAGTTGTTTGTAACAATTGCAGTATTGTTTATATTCAAACGAGTAAATTAGTGGCTGAAAATAGGTGATATTTATCTTTGAGCCCGGTTTTATTGTTTTTTTTGAATCTGATAAATTATTCTATAATGGCAAAAGTTATTGCAATTGCTAACCAGAAAGGTGGAGTAGGGAAAACCACCACTGCTATTAACTTAGCAGCTAGTCTTGCTGTCCTCGAGAAAAGAGTTTTACTTGTCGATGCCGATCCACAGGCAAACGCAACCTCTGGAACAGGATTCGATCTTAGGAATATAAAAACCAGTATCTATGAGTGTTTGGTTGATGAGGTAAACCCTAAGGATATTATCCTGAACAGCGAGCTGAAAGGGTTAGATCTGATCCCATCCAACATCGATCTTGTTGGTGCCGAGATCGAAATGCTTAACCTTCCCAATCGGGAGAAGATGCTTAAAGGGGTCATTGACCGGGTGAAGGACGATTACGATTTTGTCTTTATCGACTGCTCCCCATCATTAGGATTAATAACAGTAAATGCCCTTAGCGCGGCTGATTCAGTATTGATCCCCGTTCAGTGCGAATACTTTGCACTCGAGGGGTTAGGAAAACTGCTGAATACCATCAAGATTATCCAAACCCGCTTAAATACTGACCTTGAGATTGAGGGCTTCCTACTAACGATGTACGATGCACGTTTACGCCTATCGAATCAAGTGGTTGAAGAGGTAAAGAAACATTTCCATCAGATGGTTTTTGAAACCATAATTCAACGAAATGTTAAGCTGAGCGAAGCTCCCAGCTACGGAAAACCAGTTATCCTCTACGATGCGGTATCGACCGGATCGGCGAACTACGTGAACCTAGCCCGTGAGTTGCTCCAGCGTAACAGCATGACCAAGATCGATAGCAAGGCAAAGCTAATAAATGAGAATTAACAAATTCCTTTCCAGGAAAACTGTACGATATGAGTAAGAAAATGGCGCTTGGGCGCGGACTTGGAGCTCTCATTGAGGGTGCGAACGAGCCCAGGAATGAAGCAGTAGTAGAGCACACCATAACCAGCGAGCTGGTTAACGAAATTGATGTTGAGAAGATTGAGCTTAACCCTTATCAACCTCGTACAACATTTGATGAAGTGGCGCTAAATGAGCTTGCTGAATCAATTAAACGTTTGGGAATCATTCAACCCATTACCGTGCGTTCAGTGAACGGTAATTTTCAGCTGATTTCGGGTGAACGTCGTTTACGGGCGGCTAAGATTGCTGGAATGATCAAGATCCCTGCATACATTCGTACTGCCAATGATCAAGGGCTTCTTGAAATGGCTCTTGTAGAAAATATTCAACGCGAAGATCTTGATGCCATCGAGGTTGCCATCAGCTACCAACGTCTTATCGATGAGTGTAGCCTTACACAGGAAAACCTAGCCGACCGGGTTGGGAAGAAACGTGCCACCGTTGGGAACTACTTACGTTTACTTAAACTCCCGGCCGAAATACAGCTTGGCCTTCGCCAATCACATTTAACCATGGGACATGCTCGGGCGCTAATCACCATCGACGATCCGATTGCACAGCTAAAGATTTACAGGTCTATCCTTGAGAAAGATTTATCGGTACGAAAAACCGAGGATGAGGTTCGTACCTTACAGGAAAGGCATCCCGAAAAATCTCAGAAACTTAAAGCAAACCGTGACCTACCCCAAACTGAGGCACAGCTGAAAGAGCATCTTATCAATAAGCTGGGCTGGGTTGCCGATATCAAAACCGGCACCAAAGGTGATGGTAAAATAGTAATCACATACCATAACGAGCTTGAGCTGCAAGAGATTATTCATAAATTTAACAGTTTGGAAGATTAACAGCCCAGCTGTTTCCTCGTTTTTCTCTAAAATCAAAAAAACGTTGAGGGTATCTCCTTCTTCAAATATTCTAAGACTCTCTTTAAGGGGATTGATATTGCTATTCCTTTTACTCCCAACGCTCTCGCAGGGTCAATTGGCAAACACTAAAATAGCAACCCCTTTAAAGGATAGTATATCGACAAAACACCTTTGGCTTGCGGCACAAATACTACCGGGTTCGGGGCAGATTATCAATAAGCAGTACTGGAAAGTTCCGGTTTACTATGCTGGAATGGGAAGTATGATATTCATGGGAATTCGCTCTAATAATGCCTATAAACATTCCCTATCGGAATACAACGATCTTGACCCCGCTTCTTCAAGTAGTGAGCTATATAAACAACGGTACACCAGAGAAAAGCAGAATCGTAATCTCTTTTATGCGGGCGCAGGTGCTTTTTACATTGCCAGCGTAATGGATGCAATCCTTGTTTACAACAAAAACGAGCACTCTCCAGCAACTGCAACCATCCTTTCCACCATACTTCCAGGAGCCGGACAGATTTACAATAAAAAGATCTGGAAAGTTCCAGCCGTTTATGCGCTATTTGGTACTTTCTATTTTTTGGTGGATTGGAATAATCGGGGTTACATTCAGTTTAAAAGAGCAATACGGCAATGGCCCAAGGATGAATTTGGAGGAATACGTACGCAAGAGGAATTAAAATTATACCGCGATATTTATCGCAAAAACAGGGACTTATCGTTTCTGGGGCTAATTGGCGTCTATGTTTTGAATATTGTGGATGCGAACGTCGATGGGAATCTTTACAACTGGTCGGTAAGCGATGATCTCTCATTTCGTATTGAACCTTCCATAATAAATAATAACTTTGCAACAACAGCATACACCCAACCCGCTTTTGGGCTAACTTGTAAGTTTAATTTCTAAACCTAGATGATGAAAAACACAATAAAATACTTTATCGTTCTATCAATTATCTTGAATTACAGTATTGCTGGGGCTCAAGTCTCTCAACCAACAATCAAAGACTCTACCCTAGAGAGAATCGGTCTTACAATAGATTTTAATAATAACCTCGATAGCCTATTAAATCTTTGGTACGTACAACAATCAATCGATTCGAATAACCTTACAACAGGTGTTGCATTCGATAGTACAACACCACTCATCAATATTCCTGATTCAATCTATATTAAACGTCTTTCGAAAATCAATTCCATAATTGACCTCCCCTACAACAGCATCGTTAAGAGCTATATCTCGATGTACACCCAGAATCGCAGAGAATTGGTGGGTATAATGATGGGGTTAACCGATTACTATTTTCCCATTTTCGAAGAGGCGCTCGACGTTTACCAGCTGCCCCAAGAACTCCGCTTCCTCCCGATGATCGAATCAGCCTTAAACCCAAGAGCGGTTTCGCGTTGTGGTGCAACTGGGCTATGGCAGTTCATGTACGGCACGGGTCGAATGTACAAATTGACTATAAACTCCTACGTTGATGAACGTCGCGACCCTGTTGCTTCCACCCAAGCTGCTGCTCGCTACCTGAGAGACTTATACTCAATATATAAAGATTGGACATTGGTTATTGCTGCTTACAATTGCGGTCCGGGGAATGTGAATAAGGCGATTCGTAGAGCTGGAGGCAAAAAGAGCTACTGGGATATATACTACTACCTTCCGCGGGAAACAAGAGGTTATGTTCCAGCCTTTATTGCAGCAAATTATGCCTACTATTACTATAAAGATCATAATATAAAACCCATCTTCGTTAATGTTCCACAGACATCAGACACCTTGGTCATTAATCACATGCTTCACCTCCAACAGGTTTCAGAAGTGCTTGGGATACCAATTAATTTACTTCGGGATTTAAACCCTCAGTTCAAACTTGATATTATCCCTGCAAATGATAGAGAATACGCACTCAAAATCCCACTTGATGCGGTTGGTCCTTTTGTTGATAAGGAAAAGCAGATATTCGCTTATAAGGATAGCATTTTTTTCAATCGCAAGAACAGCGTAAGCCCTTTTAAATACACTTCATCCTATCAGTATGATGTTCCTGCAGGGAGCATAAAGTACGACTACAGAGTTCAGTCGGGTGATAACCTAGGCTTTATCTCAGAACGATTCGGCGTTTCAGTTTCACAGCTTCGTTCGTGGAATAATATTTACGGGAACATGATCAGACTAAATCAAAAACTTGCTGTTTACTTGTCACCAAGGGTTGCAACCCAGCTTGGGATCATTACTCCAACTAAAACTGCACAAAAAACAGAAGCAGGTTATATTACCCACACCGTTAAACCGGGTGATACCCTTTGGACTATCGCCCGTCAGTATCCTGGCGTTTCGGGTGATGATATCATAAAAATCAATAACCTCAAGAGCGAAAGGGTATACCCAGGACAAACGCTAAAGATAAAACCGAAGAGCTGAAATCCAAATCTTTCAAAATAGCTGGTTTTCTACGAAATCTTTTTACCTTTAATACCAAGTTGCAATCTTATATTCCCATTGATATAACTATTAGACTTGGTATTATGCCGATCGACGTTCATTATCATTTTAGGAATAAAGTGAACTAAAATGATATCAATGAAAGCAAATCAGTATAAACAGGTTGGATTGTAGAAAACCTTTTTTCATGGTAAAGCCCCATAAAATACTCCTACTTCTTTTATTCGTATTCACGCTAATGTTACTCCCTTCCCTCTTCTTTCCGAGCGAGGGGATAAGTTTTTACACCATTACTCTTCGGTGCCCGAATATCAATCAACTGCTTGGGATCGATACATCTCAAAAAAGTTTATCCCTCAAACCAGAAATTGCGCTACTCGACAGAATTATTGATAGCACCCTTAACGCAACACAGGATAAAAAATCGTTGATAAACCCTTCGATAAAAAGCGATTCGATTGCAACTCAGGATTCGTCTAAGATTTGCGATTCCATTCCAAGGAATACATTTAGTGCTGATATATTAAAAAGCAAAATCAGCAGGATGGAGTTTCCCGACAACTCCAAACAATCGCTCTATCCATTCTTTGAATCGCTAAGCAATAAATCGTATAATACGAAGGGGATTCGGGTATTGCATTATGGTGATTCACAGATTGAAGGGGATCGCATCACCGCCTACTTGCGCTCGAGGTTACAAGGGAAGTTTGGTGGAGGTGGTGTTGGATTGGTCCCAGCAGTACCCCAAAGCAGTCAGCCCTATGCAATAATGCAATCAACCTCCTCGAACTGGGAAAAGACAACACTTGCCGACCACGATAAGAACATTTCGGGTATTAATCGCTATGGAGTTCTTGGAGGATACTCAACCTTTACACCCAATCGGGGGATTTTCTCTAAATCGACGAATGAGGCATGGATCCAATTTAAAAGATTAGGTGGATCGACCTATTCAGCCCGAAATTTCGATAGAATTAGGATCTTTTATGGCTATAACAGTAAGCCATTCATGGTTGAAATGAGCTCCGAGGGAAAGACCAATGATGCAGAAATCGTACCGAATACAAACAACCTCTCCTCCCTATTGTGGAATATAAACCAAAACACGAACACGTTCGAAATCAAGTTTAGCGGGGATAGCGGTCCATTGATCTTTGGCATCTCTCTCGAAACGAACAGGGGCGTTATTGTCGATAATATTCCTATCCGTGGAAGTTCAGGAATCGATTTCACTAAAACCGATATGATTTTTATGAAAGAGATGCTCCGAATGCTGAACGCGAAGCTTATCATACTACAATTCGGAGTTAATGTCGTACCTAATGTTGTAGAGAACTACAAATACTACGAGAATCAATTTTATAATCAGATAAAGGCAATTCAAACAGCTCTCCCCAGCGCTTCAATAATTATAATTGGAGTTTCAGATGTTTCGCGCAAGGAGGGTCTCAGCTATACCTCGTATCCAAACATCGAAAAAATTAGGAATGCGCAGAAGATAGCAGCCTTCAGAGCAGGAGTCCCCTTTTGGGACTGCTTCAAAGCGATGGGTGGAAAGAATTCAATGGCAGCTTGGGAGAATGCTAAACCACCCCTCGCCTCAAAGGATTTTATTCACTTTACCTATCGGGGAGCCAACCTGATTGCCGAGATGTTCTATGCTGCACTGATGTCAGAGTATGAAGATTATCTGCAAAAGAATAGAAGGTCGATTAAGAATCAAATTGTAGTAACGAAGATCGACTCAACGAGTATCTCAAAAATTATTAATTAATTCAAGTTGCTAGTTATCAAATTGTGTAAACATATATGCTAAGATGAACATGATTATTTTCAATACGAAGCCCTCTGATGTTACTGCATG
>JAYTVX010000261.1:0-4231 GCA_043743775.1 Bacteroidales bacterium
TTGCAAGACCTCTACTATTAAAATATATAGGATTCTTCTTTAACCAGATTGCTTTATCGAATTTCACAATCGCTTCTGCGTAGCGCGATGAGTCCAGTAATGCTTTACCTTTTAAGTAGGAGTTTTCAGCAAACTTAGGACGGAGTAGTTGAAGTCCAATAAGTAGAACGACAACTAATGAAATACCAATAATAGTTACCTTTTTCATGGTTTATAGTTTTTCAATGATATGCAAAAATAGTAATACACTAGACAAAGTTGGTTTAATTCGATTAAATATAACAGATTTTATCCGTTAAAAGTTTCAAAAAACAAAACTGTTTTAAACTTTACGATTCATAAAGTGTCTCAACTGGGGTTGAAAAGGCTGTAAATTTTAATGATGTAATTTGTTTTATTTCATAAAAATTATTGCAACCTTTAAATCCTTAACATACTGAGTAAATTGTGCAATTACATTAACCAGTCCTTGTATGAAGAAACGATTGTTCCAAACAAAACCAATTCAGCAATTACTCTCCGAGTCCGAAGATAAGGAGAATGGATTTAAAAAAACACTCGGGCCTCTAAACCTAACCACACTCGGTATTGGTGCAATTATTGGAGCGGGTATTTTTGTTTTAACCGGGCAAGCAGCGGCCAACTATGCTGGACCAGCGATTGTTTTGTCATTCATTATATCGGGGTTAGCCTGTACCTTTGCAGGTTTGTGCTATGCTGAGTTTGCCTCAATGATTCCAATCTCAGGGAGTGCATATACCTACGCATACTCAACCATGGGTGAGTTCTTAGCATGGATTATCGGTTGGGATTTAATCATAGAATATCTTTTTGCAGCATCTACAGTCGCTGTGGGTTGGTCAGGTTATGTTGTAAGTTTACTAAATGATATTGGAATACATATTGCACCCCAATTTGCCGCATCACCCGGAACACAGTTAATACAGGTTCCAGGAATGGGATGGCAAGCAACCTCGAATCAGCTCGTAACCTATTTAGCAAATCATAATATAGATGTTAGCACCTTACCTCACGTTGTTGGTGTATTAAATATCCCTGCAATGGTAATTATTGGATTGCTTACAGCCTTACTTGTTATCGGGATAAAAGAATCAGCCAACTTTAACAATGTTATGGTTATTGTAAAAGTGTGTGTTATTCTACTATTCATTGGGGTTGGTATTGCTTTTATTAAATTGGAGAACTGGCATGATTTTATTCCTAAGAATACTGGTAAATGGGGTGAGTTTGGAATTAGTGGGATTTTTAGAGGTGCTGCCGTAATCTTTTTTGCTTATATTGGATTTGATGCTGTTTCGACAGCTGCTCAGGAGGCTAAAAATCCTCAACGGGATATGCCCAAAGGGATATTAGGATCACTTGGAATTTCAACCTTTCTATATATTGCCGTTGCTCTTGTTTTAACAGGAGTGGTTAGCTATACACTTTTAAACGTCCCTGATCCAGTAGCCGTTGGTGTTAATGCAATGGGTAGTACCATGGCTTGGTTGAAACCGATTGTTAAAATTGCTGCAATCGCCGGTTTAACCTCTGTTATTTTGGTTATGTTGCTGGGACAGCCAAGGATTTTTTATGCAATGTCTAAGGATGGATTACTTCCTCCTGTATTCTCTAAAGTACACCCAAAATTCAAAACTCCTTATATAAGTTCAATAATTACGGGCGCATTTGCTATGGTTCTGGCAGGTGTACTACCTATTAATCTTTTAGGTGAGTTGGTGTCAATTGGAACGTTACTTGCATTTGCTATTGTTTGTGTAGGAATTATTGTGCTAAGAAAAACAAGACCAGAACTTCCTCGACCTTTTAGAACTCCTTGGGTACCATTCCTTCCAGCAATGGGTGCGATTATTTGTCTTGTGCAAATGGCATCTTTACCCCTCGACACATGGTTACGACTAATAGTATGGTTTGCTATAGGAATGGTAATTTATTTTACTTATGGAATAAAGCGAAGTAAATTGAGAAGAACTTCTTTAGATGAAAAAAATTCTTAATCGTATTCCCTTCAAATTCCCTGAATTTTCGGGGAATTTTTATTTTTAATGTTGAGCACATTCAAGTTTTATGTTTTTCAGCATATTAAATAAGATACAATAAAGCGGAATGTTCTATAAACTTGCACCCAATTAATTATATTCCATTACTATGTCAAGTGGAGCACATCATCATGAAACCGATAACTCTTTAGCGGGTAAGGTCAGGCACAACACCCAAGTTCACGCTCAAAGATGTTATCAATGCGGAAAGTGTAGCGCAGGTTGCCCCTTAGCAGCCGATATGGATTATCCCCCCAGTATGATATTAAGAATGCTTCAAACGGGTTCACCCGAACTGGAGGAGAAGATCTTGCGCTCATATACTATCTGGCTTTGCCTTAGCTGCGAAATGTGCATTCAGCGCTGTCCAATGGAGGTTGATATTCCTGTAATGATGGATTGGCTCCGTCAGGAATCTATCCGCCAGAAAAAGGTCAATCCAAAAGCAAAAAATATAGTTTCATTCCATAAATCATTCCTCGATTCGATTCACTATACCGGAAGGTTATTTGAGTTTGGTCTGGTAGTAGACTACAAGATGAGGTCGTGGAAGTTGTTACAGGATATAACCTTGATGCCAGGGATGATATCAAGAGGGAAACTCCATTTTATTCCCGAAAGGATAAAAGGGATTAAGAATGTATCAAGTATTTTTTCAAAGGTTAGCAAGGAGGATAAAAAATGAAGATAGGAATATATCCAGGTTGCTCGCTGAACGGTTCAGCTAAAGATTATAACGAGTCGGTTTTTGCACTAGCCAAAGTTTTTGATGTTGAACTGGAGCAGGTTCCCGATTGGAACTGCTGCGGTGCAACTGCTGCTCACAATTTGAATAAGGAGCTTTCCTTGGCTCTTCCTGCTCGAATTCTTGCTGCAGCCGAAAAGCATGGACTTGCAGATGTTGTTGTCCCATGCGCTGCTTGCTACAGCCGCTTGGCTGTTACTCAACACGAGCTGCTCCACGACCCAGTGCTGAGAAATCGTGTAAGCGAGATTATTGGCGTGGAGTTCAAGGGTACAACCAACATCATGAATGTAATCCAGTTCGTCGATAAGTTCATTGTTGATAAACTCGAAGGAAAGATTACTAAAAAATTCAACTATAACGTAGCCTGTTACTATGGCTGCTTAATGGTTCGTCCAGCGAAGATTCTTAAGTACGATCGTGCCGAAGATCCACAATCGATGGATAATGTGATGAGGAAAATTGGTGCAAATTCTCTGGATTGGTCCTATAAGGTTGAATGCTGCGGAGCAGGTTTATCGGTTTCCAAAACCGATATGGTTTCTAAGCTATCCGGAAAGATCATTGAGGATGCAACCTATCGTGGTGCCGAGGCAATTATTGTTGCTTGCCCTATGTGCCATTCAAACCTCGATATGCGCCGAAAGGATATCAATAGCTATTGGAAAACCAAATTCAATATTCCGGTTATATACTTAACTCAAGCAATTGGCCTTGCTGTTGGTTTAACCGAAAAAGAGGTTGGTTTTCAACGACATTTTGTTCCGGTAAAACTCCCCATCAAAGTGGATGTGCCAATTGTGGAGAAGAAAAAACCGAAAGAAGTTGAGAGTGCTTAAATTGATTTATTACTTAGAGTTTCGAGTACTTAAAGCTAGAAGAACTAACTCTAGGCACTCGAAGTACTCAAGGCACTTAAAGATAATTAATAGACAGAATTATAATATTACTGACTTATGGCTCGAATAGGAGTTTTTATTTGCCACTGCGGTGAAAACATAAGCGCAACGGTCGATGTAGTAAAAGTTGCTGAGGAGATCAGCAAGCTGAAGGGCGTTGCTCATAGTGTCGAGTATAAATATATGTGTTCCGATCCCGGACAAACATTGATAATTGAAGCGATAAAGGAGAAGAAGCTTACTGGGGTAGTTGTCGCTGCTTGTTCACCAAGGATGCATGAACCTACATTCCGCAAAGCTTGCGAGAATGCTGGGCTAAACCCTTTCCTTTGCGAGATGGCAAACCTTAGGGAGCATTGTTCTTGGGTACATGAAAAGAACGATACAACTACCGAGAAAGCTATTGATATTGTAAGAACGTTAGTGGCAAAGGTTCAGCAAAATGCAGCCTTACAACCCATTAAAGTTCCCGTTACAAAAAGAGCTTTGGTGATTGGTGGTGGTGTCGCTGGCATTCAAACTGCACT
>JAYTVX010000262.1:0-7141 GCA_043743775.1 Bacteroidales bacterium
TAACTCGTTTTGAGTTGCGCAAGGCATTGCTACGTCAACCTTAACTTCCCATGGACGTTTGCCAGCGAAGAATTTTGAACCAGCAAATTTCTTTGCATAAGGCTCAACAACGTCTTGGTTCGAAGCACGAAGATCAAGTAGGAAAGCGATCTTTTCGCCGCTGATACCAGCTTCGTCATAAATATAACCATCAGGACCTGAAATGGTAACTACTTTACCACCAAGTTCAGTTACTTTTAGAGCAGCACCCCAAGCTACGTTACCGAAACCTGAAATAGCAACTGTTTTACCTTTGTAGCTGGTACCTTTAGTTGCAAGCATCTCTTGTGCAAAATAAGTAGCACCGAAACCAGTAGCTTCTGGACGAACGAGTGAACCACCCCAGTTGATACCTTTTCCGGTAAGAACGCCTGTGTTCTCTTTTCTTAGTTTCCTGTACATTCCGTATAGGAAGCCAATTTCGCGACCACCAACTCCAATATCACCAGCAGGTACATCAGTTTCTGGTCCAATGTGAGCTGCAAGCTCTAACATGAATCCTTGGCAGAAACGCATAACTTCAGCGTCTGAACGTCCTTTAGGATTGAAATCGCTACCACCCTTACCACCACCCATAGGAAGTGTAGTTAAAGAGTTTTTGAAGATTTGCTCAAATCCTAAAAACTTAAGGATTGAAAGGTTAACGCTTGGGTGGAAACGAAGACCACCTTTGTATGGACCAATAGCGTTATTGAATTGAATGCGGTAAGCAAGGTTTACATGGATATTTCCTTCATCATCCATCCAAGGCACTTTGAATGTGAAGATTCTGTCTGGCTCAACAAGTCTTTCGATGATTTTTGCTGATTCAAACTGAGGATTTTGATTGTAAACTTCCTCAATTGACTCTAATACTTCGCGTACTGCTTGTAAATACTCCACCTCACCTGGGTGTTTTTTTTCAAGCTCGGTCATTAATTTAGTAACATTCATTGCTTTAGTTTTAGTAGTAAATTATAGAAATTCTGTTTGTTATAAAAAATGATGATTCCCTTTAAATTTGGAAGCAAATTTTGCCCTTTTTATTTTAATTACAAAGTAAATCGGTCATATTTATATATGATATTAAACAGTTTTCTAAATCAAAATATTTAATTTTGGGTTTCACTATCAGGTTTAAATATCACCCCCTTGTTGTTTTTCCCATCAATTTGAATGGTTAACTCTTTTTCAAATCTTACACAACGCAAATATTCGGTTTCGAAATACGACTCTTGTGCGTTTAAAAATGCAACATCATATTTTCCATCGTTGAGGTATGGATTGATGGTAAGATAACCTACCCTAAAAGATGTAAGGTTTTGAAAGAAGTGTGTTCCTTGACTAGGATCTACCTTAAAGTTATCAAGGCCTGATTCTACAATTACCCTTGCTTCAGATATCTGAGACCATTTTATTGGAATACCAAGCCAAGGATCGCTGCTGCCCCATCGGCCTGGGCCAACAAGCACATAATTTCGCTTTAAATCGATATACTTTTGATTAATCAGCTCAACCTCTAGGGCAATCTCCTTGGTAAACGATGGATTGAACTTCTCGGGTTTAACGTAAACAAAATCTCTAATATTATTGATAATCCCATGACCAAGGGCTGAACTTGAATAGAGTAATGCCTTCTCGCAATCAATGTCGTTCCATTTAAAATCCTCAGTTTGCTCGTTCTCAACGATTGGACGTATTTGAAGAAAATTGAATATTTTCGGCCAACCCTTGGGGGTATCGAGGTTAACAGCAAATTCAATCTCAATGGGATTATTCATCTCTTTCTGACCAATTTCAAGAAGTGTTTGAAGAATTTCGGCAAGCGGAAATGTATTGTGTTTTAGAATATTCGAAAATGTGACCAACTTTGAGCCTTCATCATAAAATCCGTCGCGGAGAGTCTGGTTATGATAGTCGTATGTAGATGCGACCTGCTTAAAATCAGGATAATCACTGACCTCCTTAATATCAAGTTTTAAAATATTAACCCCATCATCAATTGAGGGTAAAAATGATTCTGGCCGCATATCAAGAGCATAGAATTGCTTCTGAGTTTGTTTAATCGCCATTTCGGGTGATGAGAGCTGTAAGATTTTCTTAGGATAGCGAGGGGAGAATCGGATGGCCAAACCTCCATCAACGATCAACTTTCCAAGCCCATATCCAACTGTTGCAATCCCATCGTTTGCTTTCTCGGAGCCTATTGGGTAAAAATTTATTGAACGGGCAACCCCAGAGAATGTTGGAAAGAAAATTCCTCCATGCTGATTGCCGCATACCTCCTGAATTACAATACCCATCTTCTCCTCATCTATAACATTCGAGGTTGCAGTCATATAGGCTTTACTTGTTCGGTAGTATACCGATGCATAAACGCTTTTAATGGCTTGGCAAATCATACCATGCATAACTTCAACATCCTCAACTCGAGGGATCATGTAGGTAGAGTATATTCCTGCAAAAGGCTGGTAATGTGAATCCTCGAGTTTACTCGAAGAACGGATCGCCAACGATTGCTTCATTGAAGTGACAATCGACTTAATATCGACCTTAAGCCGTTCGGGGAGTTTGGCCTCTAAGAACCGTTTAAGGATTTCTTCGTCGGGTTGATCAGAAAGTGCAACTTTATAGAGCTTATTCTCCTCCATAAACTCATCGAAAAATTCGGTGCTGATTACAACCGTTCGGGGGATACTTATCATCACATCATCAAACTTTTCAAACAGTCGGTTTTCCTTGATGATCGTATTGATAAAAGCTAATCCTCTGGCCTTCCCTCCGATGGAATCTTCACCAATTCTTGAGAATACAGAGTACTCATCGAAACTATTTCTATCGAACTTGGCTATTACGCCCCTCCCCTTACTTAACCTGTAGGATGAAATGGATTGAAAGATGAATTTTCGAAGTTCCGAAATGGATTGAAAATCGCTTACGTTTAAGGGTTTGAATAGCTGAGCAATCGAAAAAAGAGCTCGTGCATTCAACCATTTCGAAATATGATTCTGGCTTGTATGGTATTTAAAGGATTCATCAGGCACGTTGATAATCTGCTGCTGAAGGTGCTGCAAATCGGTCGCGCGGCAAATCTCCTTCATGGTTTTAGGGTCGCGGAAAATAAAATCGCCAAACCCAAAATGACTTATGATGTAATCGCGAAGTTCAATATTCAGCGTTTTTGAATTTTTATAAATAAACCCAACGCCCATCTCATCGGCATAAGCTTTATTCGACAAATCAGACGATTGAAGCAGGAAAGGCATATAAGGATCTTCATTTTTCACAAGACTGCAAAGCTGCAAGCCAGCCTTAGTCTCCTTATCGCGCTTGTTATCTACCTTGTAGCTGATATCTGAAATTATTCCTAGAATATTTGCCTTGTACTTCTCATACAAAACAAGAGCTTCCTGATAGTTTGTGGCTAAAAGAATCTTAGGACGCCCCCTCAAGCGGAGCATCCTTTGATGCTCGTTCAGCGCCTCTTTCATGAAACTTCGCGATTGCCTGAAGATAATCTTGTAGATATTAGGAAGAAAAACCGAATAGTACCTAACGGAATCTTCAACTAGGATTATAGCCTGAACACCAATATGCTGAATATCGTAATCCGCATTCATTTTATCCTCAATCAGCTTAATGATAGCTAAAAGGATATCGGCATTTCCCAGCCAGCAGAATACATAATCAACAGCGCTCAGATCCTCTTTCTGAAGCCTTAATGTAACATCGCGTGAGTATGGCGTAAGGACTACAATGGGGATATCGGGATACCTCGTCTTAAGCAGTCGAGCAAGGTTAAAGGCATCCATATCACTGATGTTTAACATCGAGATGATCAGGTCAATCTTATCCTCCTGAAGTATAGTTAATACCTCGCGTGCCGAATGTGCTTGAATAAATATAGGTGGATACCTTAAGCTAAGCGAAACGTACTCGTTAAAGATCTGCTCATCAATTCGTCCATCCTCCTCAAGCATAAATGAATCGTAGCTGCTACAAATAAGCAAGACCCTATGAATTCGCTTTTGCATCAACTTTTCGAACGAAGTGTCGTTAAAATCTAAGTTAAGATTATTAAGAGACGATTGAGAATAGGGCATCAGCAATTAATTTGATAAGGGTTTAAAGATAAAAGATTTTGGGCGTAGAATCAACATTAAATATCTAAACAGATTTGCTGGTAAAATTGTTGAGAATTAATAAGCCACGAATTCGCGAATGATAATCTTATTCATGAATTCGTGGCAAAAAGAAACATAGTAAACGATTCATCAAAAAACCGCTTTACGATAAACCTACCTTTACTTATGAAACCTTAAGTGTGATTCTCTGGTTTATAGGAATACTCCTTAGCTTTCGCTCCTCCTATATTTATTATAGGCCACGAATTCACGAATAATTGACATTCGAGCATTCCTGATAAAATAAAAAAGAGGCGTGATCGCTCACACCTCTCTCTATGCTTTATGGATTAATTATACTTCCCACGTATCGCCACTCATTAAGAGATCATCTACACTCTTAATCTTAGCAGTTTTCATTATTTCAAGTACCTGATCGCGAACGTTATCGTCGTAAGTCGAATCCTTAACATTACGAATAACACCCAATGCAACAGGATATTCTGGATACTCCATATTGGCAAGCATCATATGAACCCCAGGATTTGGCTCAAATGCATCATGAACTAAAATATCGTCCATTGAAAAACCACCCTGTCCAATTGTTACCACTTTAAGGCTTATTCCACTTAGAATGAGTCCTTTATCGCGATTCTTACCAAAAACCAACTTCTCTCCGTGGCGGATGATAATTGTTCTATCCTCACGAAACTCCTTATCGGTAATTACTCCATGCGTTTTATCGTTATAAATAACGCAATTCTGGAGGATCTCAACAACTGAAGTTCCATCGTGCTTTGCAGCCTCAACCATTATCTCGGATGTTAATTTAACATCGATATCGATTGAACGGGCAAAGAATTTGCCCTGGGCACCAATTACAAGTTCCCCTGGACGAAAAGGATGTTCAACGGTTCCGAAAGGAGAGGTCTTTGTAACAGCCCCCAACTTTGAGGTTGGTGAATATTGACCTTTTGTTAGACCGTATATCTCGTTATTAAAAAGAAGAATATTGATATCGATATTACGACGAACAGCATGAATAAAGTGGTTACCACCGATTGCCAAAGCATCACCATCACCAGTAATTTGCCAAACACTAAGCTGTGGATTGGCAACTTTAATACCAGTAGCAATTGCCGAAGCGCGACCATGAATACCATGGAATCCAAAAGTATTTACATAGTATGGAAAGCGGCTTGAGCAACCAATACCCGATACAAATACATAACGTTCGATATCGTAGTTCAGGAGATGTGAAACCTCTGGTAACGCTTTCTGTACAGCATTTAGCACAAAGTGATCGCCACATCCTGGGCACCAACGCACTTCCTGATCGCTCTTGAAATCTTGTGGTGTATATTTATAGTTTTCAGCCATGATTACTTGCCCTCCAATACTTTATTAAATTTATCAACTAGCTCTACTACGGTAAAAGGAAGCCCTTGCACCTTATTGAACTGTACATAATTAAACTCTGGGAAATTTGCGCGGAGATACATGGCGAATTGTCCCATGTTCAGCTCACAAACCAAAAGTTTCTTATAACGTCCAAAGATCTCGCTTACATTCTTTGGTAGCGGATTGATATAATTGAAGTGACAATGTGAAACACTTTTACCGGTCTCGCGGATCTTTTGAACCGCTGTAAAAAGATGTCCATAGGTACCACCCCATCCGATTACAAGTAGATCACCCTCTTTATCCCCAAAAACCTCTTGTTGAGGAATGAATTCCTGAACTCGTTCTACCTTTGCAGCACGAATATCAGTCATCCTTTGGTGATTAATGGGATCCTGTGAAACGGTTCCTTTAACAAAATCCTTCTCAAGTCCACCTAAACGATGCTCAATCCCTTTCTTACCAGGGAAAGCCCATGAACGAGCTAGACGTTTTTCGTCGCGAGCGTATGGCATGTAGTCTTTTGTTCCTTCAGCAACAATTGGAGGATTAATGGTTGGGAAATCCTTCATACTTGGAATCTTCCAAGGCTCACTACCGTTGGCAATGTATCCATCGGTAAGTAGAATAACCGGTGTCATATGCTCAAGCGCAAGTTTACCCGCCATAAAAGCATAATCGAAGCAGTTGCTTGGAGTACTGGCGGCAACAACAATCATAGGGCATTCGCCATTACGACCGTATAGTGCCTGTAATAGGTCAGATTGCTCTGTTTTAGTTGGTAATCCAGTAGAAGGACCCCCACGTTGAACATCAACAATAACCAAGGGTAACTCGGTCATCACTGCAAGACCCATCGCTTCACTCTTAAGCGAAAGTCCTGGACCTGATGTAGTTGTTACTGCAAAATTTCCGGCAAAAGCTGCACCTATAGTAGTACAAATACCAGCGATTTCATCCTCAACTTGTAAGGTTTTAACACCTAAATCCTTGCGTTTAGCAAGCTCTATAAGGATTTCAGTAGCTGGAGTAATAGGGTATGAACCGCAGAAAAGAGGTAACTTAGCCTTCTCCGAAGCTGCAATGAAACCCCATGCTGTAGCGGTATTTCCGTTTATAGTGCGATAAGTCCCTTTTGGAATATTTGTTGCTACCGGGATATGGTAGGTATTGGCAATTGCATGGATATTCCCGGCATAGTTGAACCCATCGCGAAGAACCTTCTTGTTTGCTTCAACAATTTCAGGTTTCTTCTTGAACTTGGTTTCGAAATACTTCTCAGTAAAATGTAATGGACGTGAGAAGATATAGTAAGCCATGCCAAGGGCAAACATATTCTTGCTACGAATAATGCTCTTGTTATCCAGACCCGATTCTTTTAAACTCTCCTTGGTTAAAGTGGAAATGGGTGCGAAAATCACCTTGTAATCCTGAAGTTTTAGCTCTTCAATTGGATCATCGGTTTTAAAACCAGCACGCTGGAGACCCTTCTCGTTGACAGTATCACTATCAACGATGATCATTCCACCGGGTTTTACCCACTTAGCATTTGCCCTTAGAGCTGCAGGGTTCATTGCAACAAGCACATCACAGTAGTC
>JAYTVX010000263.1:0-5240 GCA_043743775.1 Bacteroidales bacterium
ATCGTTGAGAATTTTAAAGAAGAGATGATCTACTAAGCGTAAACTGAAAAAAAGTAAAACAATGTCAAAAAAGATAAATCTCAAAATAGATGGTATTCCAGTAACCGTTGATGAGGGAACAACCATTCTAAAAGCTGCAAAACAGCTTAATATTCATATCCCTACCCTTTGCTACCACGACGACCTCTGCATAGCAGGGAATTGCCGTGTTTGCGTTGTTGAGATGAAAGGTTCAAGAACCCTCCCAGCATCCTGCGCAATGCCTGCATCCGAGGGAATGGAAATTATGACCAACACCCTTAAAGTTCGTACAGCGCGTAAGCATATCATTGACTTACTTTTGAGCGAGCACAATGCACATTGTACAACTTGTTATAAGAATGGGAAATGTGAACTTCAAGAGCTTGCTTCAGAAAGTAAAATTTCCACTGCGTCGTTTATCGATCTAGTTCCTCACAAGAACTACCAAATGGATGCTTACTCTCCTTCAATCATTAAGGATGATAGTAAGTGTATCCGCTGCCAGCGCTGCGTAAGAACATGCGAAGAATTACAGCATGTTAGCGCTTTGAGCGTTGCCTATAAAGGTGACAAGATGAAGATTTCGACCTTCTTCGAAAACCCAATGTTTGAGGTAGTTTGTACCAACTGCGGTCAATGTGTAAACCGCTGTCCTACCGGTGCTCTCGTTGAAAGGAATTATCTCGATGAAGTTTGGGCTGCCATTTATGATCCTGATAAACATGTAGTGGTTCAAACTGCTCCTGCGGTTAGAGTTGCATTAGGTGAAGATTTAGATCTTGAACCAGGTGTAATCGTAACGGGCAAAATGGTTACGGCATTAAAACGCCTAGGATTTGATTCCGTTTTGGATACCGATTTCACTGCTGACTTAACCATTATGGAGGAAGGATTTGAACTTCTTACCCGCTTGAAAAAAGCGTTGGTTGATAAAGATCCAACCGTTAAGCTACCAATGGCAACCAGCTGTTCCCCGGGTTGGATTAAGTTTATTGAACATAACTATCCAGAGTATCTAGGAAATCTTTCAACCTGTAAATCACCACAGCAGATGTTCGGTGCTTTGGCTAAAACATACTATGCCCAAAAGAGAAATATTGATCCTTCAAAGATTGTTTCTATATCAATAATGCCTTGTACTGCTAAAAAGTTTGAAGCTGACAGACCAGAAATGCGATCAAGCGGCTATAAGGATGTTGATTATGTATTAACCACCCGTGAACTTGCCATTATGATCAAGCAGGCTGGTTTGGAATTTTCCGCTTTGGAAGAATCAAACTATGATAGCTTTATGGGTCAGTCAACTGGTGCTGCCGTAATTTTTGGTGCAACGGGTGGTGTAATGGAAGCTGCTCTTCGTACAGCTTACGAAGTTGTAACTGGCCGCGAAGTACCATTCGATGGACTAAACATTACTCCTGTTCGTGGAATGGAGGGTGTACGTGAAGCAACCATTAAAATAGAGGGGACTACTCCAGATTGGAGATTCCTTGAAGGTGCTGAACTCAAAACAGTTGTAGCTCATGGTTTGACCAATGCGAAGAAGGTAATGGATAATGTTCGCGACGGCAAGGCTAGCTATCATTTTATGGAGATTATGGCTTGCCCGGGTGGATGCATCGGAGGTGGCGGTCAGCCAATTCCAACCAATGCGGAGATTAGGAGAAAACGTACTGAAGCTATATTTGCTGAGGATACAGGAATGAAGCTTCGTAAGTCGCACGAAAATCCTGAGGTAATTGCAATCTATAAAGAATTTCTAAAAGAACCTCTTGGACATAAATCGCACGAATTGCTTCATACTCACTACAAAGCAAGAGCAAGACATTAATATTTGATAAAGAGTTAGGATAAAGGGCGACAATTGTCGCCCTTTATTTTTTTAATCCATTTTAAGAAAGTTTAAGTAATCGCATCAAATGAATTTGCCGAATCATTTTCTAACAATTTTGATTGTAAACATTACACTAATGAAACCTTAATTAACCTAATTATCAAACTATTACTATTAATTAAGATTAAATAAAACCATTATTTTTACTTTTATATCATTTACGATGTTGATTTTTGTCATTTTTAATTATGACAAACAACACCAATAAAGTTAGCAAGGTGAACTAATCCAAGCAACTTCAACCCAGTATAATCTGTTAATTTTGGAACAAATTAATATAATTTAACTATGAATCAGAAAATAGTAATAACTAGACAGATCCTAGTTGCTGTGATTCTAATGTTTTCAGCAGCTGCATTTGTTTCATGTGATAAATACGTTTGGGATCCACCTAAGATTGACGACACCATTCCAGTTAGCTTCCAGAACGAGATTCTTCCAATCTTTACTGGTAATAATTGTGTAGGTTGCCATGGTGGTAGTTTAGATCCTGATTTGCGCCCTGCAAATGCATATGATGCTTTAATCAATGGCGGATATGTTATCCCAAATCATCCTGAAACAAGTGATCTTTACAATCACCTCTTAACATCTCCTCATAATACAAGATGTACTGATGTTGAAAGGCAAAAGATAAGCGCTTGGATAAAGCAAGGTGCCATAAATGATAATATTACTAAGTAAATTAAATAATCTAAACATAAACAACATGAAAAAGATTCTTTTTACACTAATGATGTTGGCGTTTATAGCACCAGCATTTTGCCAAGAAGAAGAACAAACCCAACCTACAGACAAACCTGTAAAAAATACATTTGAGGCAGCAACTCTCATTGATAATCAAACCGTAATGACCCCATTTAAAGGGGCGTTAGAACTTCAAATTCAGCATAGGTTTAGCACGATTGATAATATTCATAACCTATATGGTATTTATGGATCAGCGAATACTCGATTAGGTTTGAACTATGGTATCACCGATAAACTAATGGTAGGAATAGGAACAACAAAAACTAATCAACTCGTAGATGTTCAACTGAAGTATAAAATTCTTGAGCAAACCAAGTCGAATAGCATGCCTATTACCGTTGTTTACGCAGGTAATATCAATGCAAACCTAAGGGATTCCGCTTCAGGAGCATTTGGTCCAACCAATAGATTTAAAGAAATACATAGGTTTTCGTACTTCAGTCAGATAATTATCGCCCGAAAATTTAGCGATAAGTTCTCTTTACAGTTAGCACCGACCTTTTTCTACTTCAACTCTGTTCCCAGAGGTTATAAGAATGCAAACTATTCAGTTTCTGCAGGTGGTCGCTACAAAGTTATCGGTTCACATTCTGTAATTATTGAATATGACCAAATTATCTCAAAACAAGATTCTATTGTTGATGCTACTGGTAAATATGTTGATAAGTTACCTCTTCCAAACGTTTCTATTGGTTGGGAAATTGGAACTGCAACCCATTGCTTCCAAGTATTTGTTGCTAACTATGACAAAATTAACAGCCAGTACAATTTGCTTTACAACACCAATGATTTCAAGAAGAAAAAGTATCTTTTTGGATTTAACATCACAGTACGTTTCTAATAAAATAATTCAAAGGAATGAATTTTAAGATATTCAGAGCTATCATTATGATGGTACTGGTGAGCTTTATGCTCACCAGTACTTCTTTTGCGTTTAAGCTAAAAAGGGAAGCGTGGAAACCACAAGATACAACTGGTTTTGTTTCAAAGTTTTATAAAGAAAATGAGAACTGCCTAAAATGTCATGGTCAGAATATATACGAATACACCAACGAAAGCCAGGGTACAAACATAAGGCATAGCATGGGTCTCGAAAAGATTATCAATCGAGATGCATTCTACAAATCAAATCATAAAAGTTTTAAGTGTACCGATTGCCATTCCGAAGAGTATATGAAATTCCCCCATTCGGGTGAACTTCGGATGGAGCAGATGTACGGTTGTTTAGACTGTCACGGGAACGACCCTAAGTACGCTAAATTTCATTTTGAGGAGATTGAAGTAGAGTACCAGCAAAGCATCCATTTCCAAATGGAGAAGGATGGTTTCACATGCTGGAAGTGCCATAATCCTCATACCTATCAAATCTCAATTAGAAACACGGAGAATCTGAAGAATACAATTGCCTACGATAATGGTATTTGTTTGAATTGCCATACTGATTTCAATAATTTCCAACTACTATCCGACAGGAAAGAGATAAATATCATCCAAAAGCATGATTGGCTTCCCAATCAAAGTGCTCACTTCCTGAACGTAAGGTGTATTGAGTGTCATACAAAGTCGACTGATAGCATCCTCGTTGCGCATTTAATTATGCCTAAGGATAAAGCTGTTCGGAAGTGTAATGAGTGCCATTCCCAAAATTCGATACTTATGGCATCACTGTATAAGTTTAAATCGAAGGAACAACGAAAGGATGGATTCTTTAATGGAGTAATTTTAAATGAATCCTACGTAATTGGAGCCAATAGAAACGAGTATTTAAACAACTTCAGTTTATTAATCTTAGTACTTGTTATTGGTGTTATTGGTGTGCATGTCTTTTTCAGAATTCTAAAAGTTAATCATAAGGAAGATGAGTCATAAATTATATTTATACCCTAAATGGATTAGGGCCTGGCATGTTATAAATGCCCTTTTGTTTTTAACATTAATTATTACAGGGATTAGCATGCAATATACCGACAAGGTAAACAATTCACTTATCATCGGATTTGATTGGGCTGTTGCCCTTCACAATATTGCTGCACTGGCGATTACAATAAGCTATGCTATATTCGTTATAGGAAATGCTTTCACTAAAAATGGTGGCCATTATAGAATCAATTGGAGAACCATTTGGAAAGATTTATTTGTTCAGTTCAAGTTTTACGCATTCGGCATGTTTAAAGGTGATAAACATCCATTTCCTGTAACAGAAGAATGCAAGTTTAATCCACTTCAGAAATTTGCGTATGTTTTTGCAATGTATGTTGGTTTACCAATAATTATTATAACTGGTATTGGTTTACTTTTCCCTGAAATCACCATCAAGGGTATTTTTGGTATTAGTGGACTATTACTCACTGACGTTCTTCATATTACAGTAGGCTTCTTCCTTTCCATTTTCTTGGTTATTCACCTTTACACTTGTACGCTTGGAAGTAAGCCCACAACCCTATTTAAAAGTATGATTACAGGGTATCATGAATCAGATGAACATTAATTGAATTAAAGTTTATCAAATGGAAGAAATGATTATTAGTGATTCAAAAGGAAATTCACGCCGCAACTTCCTTAAAAAGTTCGGGAT
>JAYTVX010000264.1:0-10214 GCA_043743775.1 Bacteroidales bacterium
TTGTAGCTGTATGCTGAATTCATCTCCAATCTGTTCAATACTCCTAATTCCCGGAGAGAGATAGTGGACTGAGTTAATATCAAATGATCGATATTCATTAATACCATTGAAAATCAAATTATCAGGTGAGGAATAAACTATTCCATCCGTTCGAATGAAAGTGGGCTGTATTCTATACAATGAATTATCGGATTGATGGTTCTGGATAATCAAAGGGATAAACTCTGTATGAGGGTTAGCAATATTGAGAGAATTTGGGGTTATCGATAATTCAAGCTGTTGCGAGGTTAATCTAATTTGTGAATTAATAGGTTGTTTTAGTTTTGCATTAATACCTAGAAGGGGTTCAAATACCATAAACCTTTGCTCAAAAACCGTTCTCTCTTGATTGTAAGTATCAACAACTCTTAGGATGTAGTTCCCCGAGATTTTAATATGAACCTCATTATTTGGGACCTGTAGTGTGTAATGGGTGTAAGGAACAGTTGTAGCGTAAGAGTTCTGGTAATCGTTAAGTGGATTTATCTCAAACCCCTCTATATACTCTGATTTAATCAATCCAGATTCTTTCCAATCGCTGGTACAGTGAATTAAAGAGTACGAGTAATTCTTAGGATTATCGGAAAGATCATCAAAGATTAAGGTGATTGATTCATTGCTCCCAAGTTCTATGATGGGTTCGGAAAGCTCTATGCCTGTTTTAAAAATTTTAATCGTTTTTATATGACTCTCTTGATTTTGAAAACTTGCTCCCCCCGAAGTAGTTCCAAAATCAATAGGTTCTGCATATGATGAGCTTATGAGAAAAATATTGAAGATGGCTATCTGAAGAATAACAAGAAGGTATTTTTTAAGTGTAATCATATTGACGGTAAAGATAATAGTTCAATCAATTATTAACTCCATTGCTCAGATTTTAGTTTTTATAGGTTACAAAAAACTATTTTTTAAACTTAACCTTAATTAACTTTCGTTAACCCGCGTTAGCTATTGTATGACTTATCTTTGTATCATAAGTTTTAGGGAAACAAATAGAGTTTTTTCATACAAAGGTTTAGGTTAATAAAATTTAGTTTAGGGTTTGGTTTTGAGGTTGCTCTGGTTAAGCAACCTCTTTTTTTTGTCTAAATCAGTGAGCCTTTAATTTTGTGAAATAAGATTATTTAGTCGAACTGATCCCTAGCTTAGTCTAGGGATCTCTAGGATTATATTGGCTTCGCCGAACTCGTAAACTCGGTTCCCCGCCGCTAGTGGCGATAAGGAAATAAATTTCATTTAGATACATCGACCGCTTGCTGTGAGGTAGTTCATTTATTGAAATAACCCTATTTTTTTAAAATTGTAATGCCATTTAAGTTCTCTCAAAGGTTATAAATATACCAATTTCATCCGCTTTTTAAAGAAACAATTTTTTTTGGTTGAAGTAATTCGTCTCTCCAAAAAGTACCTTTCTTCCTATTTCGCTTTCATTTCTAAGTTACCAATCAATAATAATAAGAATTATAATTTTGTTTCGATGTAATGGTTTGTTGAACATGAATTAACACTTTTCCCCTGACCCTACCCTAATATTACACTTTTGGGGATCAGTGCTGAAGGTCGAATCGTAATTTAACGGGTAACAAAACCATAGTATGTTTCCCAATATAGTTTTCTAAAACTTTTTCGCTCGTGATGTGTTAATGATTTGTTGATTAGACTCTCAATTCTCTTTTTCGTTGCAAAGTCGATTCTGTTTGGTAATAGTCAATAATATCCCATTGGTAAACATTAATGTTTCTCTAATAAAAATCTCATAAAAATTATTCACATTTGTTTAAATGAGAGTTATTTTTACATTCATAAAATGAAATGTGTTTAGTTGATTAAAACTTTAATTCTTTTTGTCAAACAACTCCAAATCCTCTGTTTTATGAGAAACCTTCTAATTTTATTGTTGATTTCCTTCTGGGCTGGAAATGGCTTTAGCCAAACTTCTGGTTGTACAGTGGGTAATTGTTCCGATGGTTGGGGTATATATGAATGGAAATCGGGAGAGAGCAGTGGCGATAAGTACGTTGGTGAGTTTAAGAACGGTAAACGTGAAGGTGTTGGTGTTTACACATGGCATGCTGGGGATAAGTACGTAGGCTATTGGGCCAATGGAGTAATCAACGGTTATGGTACTCAGTATTATGCCGATGGTACAAAATCATCTGGTTTATACAAGGATGCAACATTAGTTGGAACGAAATTTACAACTGCGGTTTGCCTATCGGGCGATTGCGAGAATGGATATGGTGTTTGGGTTTATGAATCGGGTGATCTCTATGCTGGTTACTGGACTGGGGGTTTTCGAAATGGTGAGGGTACATATCTTTATGCCGATGGTCAGAAATATACCGGGAATGTGGTCAATAATAAGAGAAATGGGTATGGTATTTACTATTGGCTCGATGGTTCAACGTATACTGGTAATTGGAATGATGGCAATCAGGATGGGTATGGAACCTACACTGCATCTGATGGTATTGTTCAAACCGGAACTTTTGAAAAGGGAAAATATGTCGGGACCTCTACCCAAAGTAATAGTTCTACGACTTCAATCTCAACTTGTTTAATTGGGAATTGCGAGGATGGCTGGGGTGTTTATGAATGGAAATCAGGAGCCAATACTGATGGTAAATACTTTGGAGATTGGAAGAATGGTACTATGAATGGAGAAGGTGTATATTTTTGGGTGGATGGTGATAAATATGTAGGAAGTTGGGCTGATGGTGCTATTAATGGATATGGTACGCAATACTTTGCTGGAGGAACTAAGAACTGCGGAAATTGGGAGAATGCCAAGTTAATAAGTCAGAATTATACCGAATCTGGTTGCTTATCAGGCGACTGTAATAATGGTTATGGAACATGGGTTTACGATACCGGCGATAAGTTTACAGGTACCTTTAAAGATGGATATAGATCAGGAACAGGAACGTATCTATATATTAATGGAGAAAAATATACTGGTAGCTTTGAAAGCCATAAGCGAAATGGATATGGTACTTACTATTGGACCGATGGTTCATTCTATACTGGTAATTGGAAAGATGGAAACCAGGAAGGAGAGGGTACTTTAACAAAAGTTGATGGAACTAAACAGGTTGGTAAGTTTGAAAAGGGGAATTACATAGGTGAATCAGGTGGCACTAATTTAGTCTCAACTTGTACTAACGGTGATTGCAGTAATGGTTTTGGTATTTATGTTTGGGGTTCTGGCGATTGGGTCGGTGATAAGTATATAGGTGAATGGAAAGATGGTTCACTTAGTGGTGAGGGGGTTTATTTATGGCACAACAGTTCAAAATATATGGGTAGTTGGGAGAACGGTAAACAGAATGGTTATGGTACTCAATTCTACTCCGATGGAACGAAAGCAATAGGATTATTTAAGGATGGAACTCTTTCAGGTTCAAATACAAATACTGCTGGCTGTATCTCAGGCAATTGTTCAAACGGTTATGGCGTTTGGATATACGATACTGGTAGTAAGTATGAGGGTTATTGGAAGGATGGTTCACTTAGTGGACAGGGCACCTATCTTTTCCCCGATGGTATGAAATACAATGGTGATTTTGATAATAATAATTATAATGGATATGGAACTTTCTATTGGGCCGATGGTTCATATCATACTGGGAATTGGAAGGAAGGAAAGCAGAATGGACAAGGCTCATATTCTAAAACCGATGGGTCAATTCAAAATGGTATTTGGGAAAATGGAGTTTACAAGGAAGCATCTGACCAGAATTACAGCAACAACAAGACTTATATAACAAATAATTCTAATGTAGATAATAATAACTTCACTAATAAAAAGGCAAGTATTTCCGATCGAATTAAGGCTTATGTCGAAGAAAAAGTTAATGAATGGCAACAGAAAGGAGAATTTGAGAAAACTATCGATTACAAGGTTCGTGTAAACGAAACATCTAGGAATAAGAAAATTGAGGCGTTCCAGAAGGACGCAGTCATAAATCTTAAAAAAGAATTTAAAGAAACGGTTAACTTTAAAGATGTTAAACTTGGCCTTTACGATGCTGATAATGAGAGTTTTCTGCTCAGTTCAAGTGAATTGGGTGAATTTGTAATAGCCGTTCCCGTTGCTGAAGCACCTGGTTTTAAACAAAATTTTAACAATTATCAATTTAACAATTCCGATTTTTATGTTAAGGATAATAGTTTTGTTCTTTCATACACCGAAATTATTAATCCCGTCAGCAAAAAGAAATACATCTACGATAGTAAGAATAATGCAACCTATGCAACTACAAGTATTAACTATAAGTTTAACGATATTGTCATAGATGTTGAGGATAGAGCAGGTGGTATTAGTAGTAATATAAAAAAGGGAACTAATACTATCTCCATTGGAAAAGCCGATGTTGATTTGGATATCCCTGTAAGTGGTGTTGTAAAGTCAAACACTTATGCTTTAATAATTGGGAATGAGGATTACACAACCTTTCAGCCCGATTTAAGTAGCGAGGTTAATGTTGATTTTGCGGTTAATGATGCAAAAGTTTTTAAAGAGTACTGCGTAAAAACCTTTGGAGTTCCTGAAAAGCAAGTTAAATTGCTTATTAACGCGACCTCTGCGCAGATGAACCAGGGAATTGCTTGGTTAACAAATCTAATAAGTGTTGAGGAGGGAATGGCCGAGGTAATTGTATACTATTCTGGTCATGGATTACCCGATGAAAAGACCAAAGAGGGTTACCTTATTCCCGTTGATGTTAGCGGAAATAATGTAATTCAGGGTGTTAACCTGAACGGCTTATATGCTAAGCTGAATGAGTTCCCATCCAAAAAGGTTACCGTTTTCCTCGATGCTTGTTTTAGCGGAGGTGCACGAAACCAAGCACTGGTTGCCATGAAAGGGGTTAAGGTAAAACCAAAGGAGAATATTGTAAACGGGAAAATGGTTGTTTTCACATCAAGTTCAGGCGATGAGTCATCTGGAGTTTATCGAGAAAAGCAGCATGGTTATATGACATACTTTCTGTTGAAAAATATTCAAGATTCTAAAGGAAACATTTCATACAAAGAGTTAGCAAACGCTTTAATTAGTAATGTTAAAAAAGAGACCGCCTTAATTGGTAAGGTTCAAACTCCACAGGTGAACGCTAGTACTGATGTTGATGTTAAATGGGAAACTTGGAAGATTAAGTAAATTCTTTAATAAACTAAAGTCCTGTTATTCTTCATTGCATAACAGGACTTTTTATAACTTTCGCAAAATTAAAAACCATTGAAAATGATACGGAATTCTTTCTTCACTTTTATTCTTTTGGGTTTAGCTAGTTTGTCATTCGCTCAAACCCAAGATAAATCGGAGTTCATAAATGTTGAACCTGGTTTT
This sequence comes from Bacteroidales bacterium, assembly GCA_043743775.1. Classification (GTDB taxonomy): domain Bacteria; phylum Bacteroidota; class Bacteroidia; order Bacteroidales; family Tenuifilaceae; genus UBA8529. The sequence goes on from JAYTVX010000264.1 coordinate 5,390, forward strand.
TATCTGAAATCTATTTTGAAAGATGTAAACGCGGTAAATGAGAGTCAGAAACCTCAGGAGCAGAAATTCAGTTTCCAAATGGTGCAGGATATCTCAAAAATTCCAAACAGGGTATCTGATTATAAAAGAATGTGGGCTTTCCCTACAGTTTCGCAGGGAAATACAAATACTTGCTGGTGCTTCTCAACTACCTCATTCATTGAGTCAGAGGTAAAGCGTATTTATAGTAAGGAAATTCGAATTTCAGAAATGTACACAGTTTACAATGAGTATATCGAGAAGGCTAAGCGTTTTGTCAAGGAAAGAGGAAATTCTGCGTTTGGGGAAGGCTCTGAGGGCAATGCCTTAACCCGTATGTATAAAATGTACGGTTGTATGCCTCTTTCGATTTATTCTGCCTTACCTGCTGGACGCAAATACCATACACACGAGGTGTTGTTTAACGAGTTGAACTCATATCTTGAGTCCGTTAAGGCTTCAAATTCTTGGGATGAAGAGTTGGTGATTTCAACCGTTAAGAGTATATTAAATTTCTATTTAGGGGAACCTCCCGTTAAATTTATGTTCGAAGGCAAGGAGTTCACTCCTATAACATTCCTGAAGGATTATTTGAAAATCAATCCCGATGATTTTGTTGAAATTCTTTCGATTAAACAGGAGCCTTACTGGCAACAAGTAGAGTACAAAGTACCTGACAACTGGTGGCATAGTGCCGATTATTACAATGTTCCGCTTGATGTGTTTATGGAAATTGTAAAAAAAGGAATACGCAATGGATATACCATGAGCATTGGTGGTGATGTATCTGAGCCAGGTTTTTCTCGCACTACTCAAGCAGCAATGATACCCTCATTTGATATTCCATCAGCATTTATCAATGATGATGCTCGTCAGTTCCGCTTTACCAACGAAACGACAACTGATGATCACGGAATTCATTTGGTTGGTTACTGCGAACGCGATGGAAAGGACTGGTATTTGATTAAGGATTCCGGTTCCGGTTCAAGGAATAATGATCCCAATGCGCCTGAATTTGGTTACTACTTTTTCCATGAAGATTACGTGAAGCTTAAAATGATGGGTTTTACCATTCATAAGGATGCTGTTAAAGATGTTTTAGCGAAATTTAAAAAATAATTTGCTTAACGTTCAGACTCAATTGCATTTGAAATAGACAATATTATCAGCCGTTAAAATAAAGAACCTGTTCGGATTTACCTTACAGGTTTTTTATTGTCATAAGGCCTAATTTTCAGAGACTAATCTCTCAATTTTTGAAAAAAATCTAAAAGGTTTTAATAATTATGAAAAAATAGGTTTAACTTGTTTAATATTTGATGATAGTAAAGCTATTGCCACGTAAACAACTAGTTACCATATATAATCTATGACATCAATTATGAACCTAAAACTGTTATGATATGAAAAAACTTGCATTTATTATCGGTTTTTTTGTGCTGACTGTTTCAGCTTATACACAGGATGCACCAAGTTCTTTTACAGCTAACTTTAAGGGTGGTTTATTTATGTCTGGTCCAGGCAAACCCAATATAGGTGGAACAGAAATTGATCATGAGGTTTCCCCTTTTATTAAAGCTGATTTGGATGGGATATTAGTTCCAAAACTCTCTATGGGGTTGTTTTTTCTTTACACCCCAATAAAAATTCAAGATGTTTCTGAAAGTTTTAACTTTTTTTCAGTTGGAATGACTATAAAGCCTAGGTTTACTCTAGCAAATGGTGCTCAAATAAGACCTGGTGTAGCAATTGGTTACAACCATATTAAAAACGATCTAATGCAGGATCCTAGTAATGGTTTAAATATTGGCTTTCAGCTCGAAGTTTCAAAAAAAGTTAATGATAAACTTGGAATAGTTGGAGAATTTGGCTTTGCCAGTCAGCCTGTTGGGGGTGATGGAAATGTTGACATAACTTTTCCGCCAATATTCTATCTATGTTTAGGAGTTGAGTTTGGTAAATAAAGTTTCAGTGTCACTCAGAAATGAACGAGTCGGCAATAATTTTGCCGACTCATTTTTTATATAGATTAGGTTTAATCTTCAACTTTAACTCTTTACCTTTTTCGAGCATAAGCTTATACGCTTCCTCGTAGTTGTTATGGATTACTCCGTCAAGAATGGCATCTTTGATGATAGTCTTAATTATACCAATCTCTCTACAAGGTCTTAAATCAAAAGTTTCCATAATCAGTTCACCCGAAATTGGAGGTTGGAAATTACGAACAGAATCTTTTTCCTCTATTTCAGTTAGTTTTTGTCTAACGATTTTAAAATTGGCCAGATGTTTACGAACAGTGCTGTCATTCTTTGAGGTGATATCGGCCTCGCAGAGCATCATCAAATCATCAATGTCATCCCCGGCTTCGAATAGTAAGCGCCTTACCGCTGAATCGGTGACCACCTCTTGCGATAGAATTATTGGGCGAAGATGTAGCTGAACCATCTTCTGAACATACTTCATCTTTTCGTTCAGCGGTAGCTTTAAATCGCGAAAAATATCAGGAATCATTTTTGCCCCTAGAAATTCATGCCCATGAAAAGTCCAACCCTGTTTAGGAATAAAGCGTTTAGTCGCTGGTTTAGCGATATCGTGTAGTAGTGCAGACCAGAGTAACCATAGGTTATCGGTTTTGCGAGAAACATTATCGAGTACCTGAAGGGTGTGAGTGAAATTATCCTTATGGCTTAGGCCATTCCTTGTTTCTATACCCTTTAGCTTAAATAATTCGGGGATAATCAGCTCCAGTAAACCCGTTTGGTCAAGCAACAGAAAGCCGGTTGATGGACGATCGGAGAGAATGATTTTGTTAACCTCCTCAATGATTCGCTCTTTGGATACTATATCGATGCGTTTTCGATTCCGGTAAATAGATGCAAAGGTTTTTTGCTCAATATTGAAATTGAGCTGAGCGGCAAACCGGATAGCACGGATCATTCGAAGGGGATCATCCGAAAAGGTTTGGTCAGGATCGAGCGGTGTGCGTAATATTCGATCATCAATATCATCTATCCCTTTAAAATGATCAAGAAGTTGCCCGTATGTCTTACCATTCAAACTGATTGCAAGCGCATTTATTGTAAAATCACGGCGTTTAAGATCATCTTCTAGCGTTCCATTTTCAACGATCGGTTTGCGCGAGTCTATGCGATAGGATTCTTTCCTTGCACCAACAAACTCAACCTCAATATCCTCAAGTTTGAGCTGTGCGGTACCAAAGTTTTTAAAGACGGTAACCCTCGAATTTTTTATCTTCTTCGAAACCTTCTTGGCAATCTCGATTCCGTTACCAAGCACTACAATATCAATGTCCTTTGAGGTACGTTTAAGGTAGATGTCGCGAACAAAACCACCTATCACAAATACTGGTACATTTTCAGCATCAGCTACTTCTGAAACTATTTTGAATATTGAGTGTTTAAGATGTTGTTGCATAGCAGTATTTACGAACCGATTATTTTGCTTTCAAAAATACAACTAATTGCCTTTATGGCATAATTAGAGGAAGATTAAAGAGAAACGAATATGTAAAGTTTTGAAATAGCAACTTAAGTTATCGATAGAATTTTTTTGCTTATAGTTTAATACCCATGAGTTTTGATACAAGAAACGGTTTATATATTAATACAGTAAAAAGTGTATTAACCAATAAAACCATTTTTTATATGCGAACACTTTCAAAGATAAAAGAAAAGTCAATTACACTTGTAGAAAAGGCTTGCCTCGAGGTGCATGGATTCAGGGAGATATACGAAGAACTAGATGATCGAATACACTTATCAGGACAATCAGAAAGCACCTTGAAAAATTACGCTCGAAAGTTAGCTCAGATAAGCCTTCATTTCGGTAAAACTCCACAATATATTAGCGAGCAAGAGATTAATAAATACCTTGCATCCTTGGCGAGGTGGAGTAAAACACCATCGCTGAGCGATTTTAAGTTTTCGGTTTATGGGTTGAGGTATTGCTATAGATTCTTGGGCTTGGAATCGAGGCTGATTCAGCTGCCAAGTATTAAACACAATAGCAAACTGCCAGTTGTTCTCAGCTATGACGAGTGCAAGCAGCTATTTAAAGCACCAAAGCTTCTGAAACATAGAATCCTTTTATCATTGATTTATTCGGCAGGATTGAGGGTTCGTGAGGCTAGTCGGTTAAAATTAGCTGATGTTGATGCAGGGCGCATGATGATTCATATCAGGCAGAGTAAATACAAGAAGGATCGCTATGTTCCTCTTTCACCGATGATCCTCAAAGGTTTAAATAGGTACTATTCTGTATGTAAGCCTGTTGAATACATCTTCAATGGAAGTGAACCGGGTACTCCAATGAGCATTGGAGGAATGCGATGGGTCTTGGGAGAGGCGAAGAGTAAGTGTGGTTTCCAAAAGAGAATTACTCTGCATACGCTTCGTCATAGCTATGCAACCCACCTGCTTGAGCATGGAATGGATATTGTGACAATCAAAGAGCTGCTCGGTCATCAACGCCTTGAAACTACGCTTATATATCTTCATGTAGTTATACTTGAACGTTGTAATCTATTTAGCCCATTCGATAGATTGTATAGCGATAATTAAATAATTTCCAACTAGATTAAATATTCTTAATTCTCAATATTGATAAATATCAATATTTATTAAACGAACAAATTGTCATAACTTACGTTTTGGCACATAGTTTGACATATAGATATATGTATATGTAGAAATAAAAACTAATTAAATTAAACAATATGATTGAGCACTTAACATTAGAAACATTCAAACAAAAGGTATTTAACTTCGAGAAAAATACCGAATGGAAG
>JAYTVX010000265.1:0-2722 GCA_043743775.1 Bacteroidales bacterium
AATTCTTATTTAGTTCTCTTTTAATTACATTTTTTTGAAGCTACGAATATAGCAATTTTAGTTTTTGAGTTTCAAATGTCGAGCTCCAATTTTTAAAAATTAGTCGATTATTAGTTAAATAGGCTGTTAATGGGTGAGAATAACTTTTTAAATCAAAAACCTATTTCAAGAATTCTTTAATCTTCGGGTCCGCCGTAAATAGAACATGAAAAATGATAATAGACTTAGGACAAGGAACATATAGTTAGCCGTTGGCTTTGGGTAGATAATAGTGTAAATCGCTATTGCTAGGCAAAGAACCGAAAGGATTAACCAGGTAATCTCAAGGATATAAGCTAATTTCTTCATCGAATACTAGTGCTATTTCTCATCAAGATCGAAATAGCTTGTGGCTTTCTTGATCTCCCAATTATTAAAAGATTCATCCGACATAAAACCTTGACCATATTGGGTAAGATCAGCGGTAGTAACTTTCACCATATCATCGGTATAGATGATCTTTTTATTCTGATCCCAAAAAAGGTGTTCGGTATTTAAGGTTTCTCCCTTACTATTTTTAGCTACAACATTATTATTTGCTTCCCAAAGCCCCTTTTTTTCATAGTAATTAGCATACTTTGAAGTAAGTTCCGATTCAATCTCCATGGAGTCGGAAAAGGTATAAACTGTTATCCCCTCAGGAAATTCTGTATGAGGATTCTCTTTGCTTTGATAGTACTTTGTAACTGGCGCTATTACCTTAAGTTTAATACGTCCATTTTCGGTATAGATTATTTCGGAGTTCTTAGCAGTAATTGATGCTTTGTCCTCTTTGTCCTCTAATGCATTTACCAAGTCGATGTTAGGAGTACAGGAAATAAAAATTACCCCCCACGAAATGAATAGGATTAGATTTTGTAAAATAACCCTTGTGAACTCACACCTACTTTTAGATAAAAAAGGTATTTTCATCGACTTAGAACCAAATTCAGAGAAGAAACTATTTAAGGTTAGTTATACTTCCGCTTAATGAACCAGAAATCGTAGAATGTTAAACTTAAATTCAGAACACCATAGGTTTCTTTAATGAGACCATCGTTGGTTGTACCCCTTTTACCCCACTCGAACGAAACGTTGAATTTTGTATTATTTCGGAATGGAAATCCCATCCCAGCGCTTAAACCAAACTCATTTATCTGGTGATCATTGAACTCTAGATATGAATTGGTGTAGTGGGTGCCGAATCTATAGCTAACTCGTTTCAAGTAACTCCTTAAATCATACCGATTTGGTATGTATTCAAGACCGAATCGATAGGTTTGCGATTTTGTAAGTTGCGTTTGTTTTACATTCAGGAAACTAGCATTCGTCCAATCTTGAGTAGAGTACTCAACGGATGTAAATAGTTTATTCTGATAGCTATATGCTGCACCAACACTTAGATTTCGAGGAAATGTAATATTACCATACGAGCTGTCTTTAAACGAAATTGTGTCGGAATAACCTGCATGATCCCATTTAGCTAAGTATTTACGTTTTGCTTTAATCTTGGTTTCGTTATCGATGGTTGCTCCGAATGTAAAGAATGTATTTTCTTTTTTGTTGACATAAGCAGTATACTGAGCACCAAAACTGAAGGCAATATCGCTAACAACTACGCTGTTTTTCTCTACAGTATTAAAATAAGCTGGTTTATTGGTAGGGAAAACCACTTCGTTTGTATAGTCAAGACTGCCAAAAAAATATGACAGGTTAAAACCAATGGATAGATTAGCGATAGGCTTAAAAGCATTACCTATGAAAGCCTGATTAACTCCTCCACTTCCATTATTGTAGTACTTTACACGGCCAATTGAACTTAGGATTAAAGGATCCACTTCGTAATGCTTAATCTGATATCCAACTTGGCTATAAGGAACAAGGCCCATACTAGCACCCCACCACTTTTTTATTGGAAAGGATATTGCAATATGGTGTATTCCACCAAACCCATTTGTTACCGTTTGCCCTTGTGATTCATACTTAGTACCGCCTGTTTCAAATCCAAAATCGAGGATAAAGGACATGGAGTCCTGAGCCGTGTATGAAGCCGGGTTTAGATAATTTATGCCAAATGGATTCCGAACAGCCTGAGATACTCCCCCCATCGCTTTAGTCGCCGCAAAACCACGGGTTGAGATTTGACCTACTCCATAGCGGGTGTAAGGCGAATAGGTACTAATACTTTGTGCTTGAGCAAAAATTGATATAAAAATTAATGCGCTGGTTACGATTGTTTTTTTAATGTTATGCATTGAAATCAAGTATTCGGTTTAAGCCTATGATTACTAAATTTGGAACAACAAAGATGCTATTTTTTAACTTATTAACAAAGAAATTTGCATCCCCCCCCGTTAAAACAACCTTTATTGAAGGGAAATCCTCTCTTACCCTATTAATATAATAATCAACCTCTCCGATAATCCCATTTAGCACACCCGACTCAATACATTCATTGGTACAAGTGCCAATTAAGGTATTATTCTCAAAACTTTTTAGGAGAGGAAGATTTGCAGTATTCTGATTCAACGATTTATATCTTAATAAAATACCTGGAGAGATTGCTCCACCTAGGTATTCCGCTTTATTATTGATTAAGTCGTAGGTAATTGCTGTTCCGCTGTCAATTACAAGTAGATCCGTTGAAGGGTATAGATAGTTAGCACCTACAACAGCAGCAATTCTATCGTGACCCAATGTTTCG
>JAYTVX010000266.1:0-2178 GCA_043743775.1 Bacteroidales bacterium
CCAGAAACAAAAAAAGGAGGTTACCCTCCTTTTTAAATCTTATAATATTGGAATTACTCCGTTTTTTGATCGATTTGTGGCTGACTCTTCTCAGGACGAGGAAGTAATACTTTTCTTGAAAGTTTATACTTACCTGATTTTTTATCGATCTCGATAAGTTTAACCTCAACCATATCTCCCTCCTTAAGAACATCCTCAACTCTCTCAACCCTATTCCAGTCAATCTCAGAGATATGAAGTAAGCCATCTTTACCAGGAAGTATTTCGATAAAAGCACCAAAAGCAAGAATCGATTTTACTTTTCCTTTGTAGATTTCACCAACCTCAGGAACAGCAACAATGTTTTTAATCCACCTTACAGCTTCATCGCGTGATCCAGCGTTATCGGCAAATACATTAACGATACCGTTATTGTTAACCTCTTCGATATTTATAGTTGCACCGGTTTCACGTTGAATCTCCTGAATAACTTTACCACCTGGGCCGATTACAGCACCAATTGATTCGCGTGGGATAATGAATTGCTCCATACGGGGTGCGTGTGGCTTAAGATCAGCACGAGGTTCGGAAAGGGTCTCAAGCATCTTACCAAGGATATGTAATCTGCCCTCATGAGCCTGTTGAAGAGCTTTTGCAAGCACTTCGTAGGAAAGTCCATCGACCTTGATGTCCATTTGGGTCGCAGTGATACCATCTTTTGTACCAGCAACCTTAAAGTCCATATCACCAAGATGATCTTCGTCGCCAAGAATATCAGAAAGAACTGCAAATTTCGAGTTGTTGCTTGAGGTGATTAAACCCATTGCAATTCCCGAAACGGGTTTTTTCATCTTGATACCAGCATCCATTAATGCAAGTGTACCAGCACAAACAGTAGCCATAGAGGATGAACCGTTTGATTCAAGGATATCACTAACAATACGCACAGCGTAAGGATTCTCAGGAGGAGTAGGAATCATGTTCTTTAGAGCACGATGAGCAAGATTACCATGTCCAATTTCACGACGGCTTAAACCGCGAGCAGCTTTAGCCTCACCTGTTGAGAATGGGGGGAAATTATAGTGTAGAGTAAATTTCTCGGTTCCTTTATAGAGTACTTCATCGATAATCTTCTCGTCGAGTTTTGTACCAAGGGTAATGGACGTTAGCGATTGGGTTTCACCACGGGTAAATAAAGCAGAACCGTGTGCCATAGGAAGAAAATCAACTTCACTGGTAATTGTTCTAATCTCGTTGGTTTTACGACCATCTAAGCGAACGCCTTCATCGAGAATCATATTACGCATTGCCTCTTTTTCAACAGCATGGTAATAACGATTAATCATGGATGACTTGGCTTTGCGATCCTCCTCAGGGATAGTTTCGATATACTCACTCTTAATGGCACTGAATGCTGCAGATCTTTCGTGCTTAGGAAGTACTGATTTTGCGACAGCGTAAACTTTATCGTAACAAAATTTATGAATCTCTGCTTTGAAAGCAGCATCGTTTGTTTCGTGGCAATATGTACGTTTAACAACACCAAGCTCTTTGGCAAGTTCCATTTGAGCTAAACACTGTTTTTTAATTGCTTCGTGAGCAACTTTAATTGCTTCGAGCATCTCAGCTTCAGAAACCTCTTTCATCTCACCCTCAACCATAAGGATGTTATCGTAGGTTGCTCCAACTAACATATCAAGATCAGCTTTAGCAAGATCGCTATAAGCAGGATTAATTACAAATTTGCCGTTAATTCGAGCAACTCTCACCTCTGAAATTGGACCATGGAATGGAACATCAGATATGGCTAAAGCGGCAGATGCAGCAAAACCTGCAAGGGCATCGGGCATAATATCTTTTTCTGCTGAGATCAAGCTGATGGTTACAAATGTTTCAGCATGAAAATCTTCAGGGAAAAGTGGGCGTAATGCACGGTCGATGAGGCGTGAAACAAGAATTTCAGAATCGGAAGGTCTTGCCTCTCGCTTCATGAAACCGCCGGGGAATCGACCACTAGCAGCATATTTCTCTTTATATTCAACGCTAAGGGGCATGAAATCAACATCTTCCTTAGCCTCTTTTGCGCTCACCACGGTGGCAAGCAGCATGGTATTACCCATTCGAAGAACAATTGATCCATCGGCTTGCTTAGCAAGTTTACCGGTTTCAATGGTGATTACACGTCCATCACCTAAATCA
>JAYTVX010000267.1:0-5179 GCA_043743775.1 Bacteroidales bacterium
TGGTTGAAATATTGGGGTTACCCGGGTAGTAATTTAGAAGGACAGATATTACAGATTTTGCGTTGGGGACGAGTAATCGTGGGTCTAATCGCTTATCAATGTTGTGCTCCATATAGCCCATTTCACCCTGAAACCCATTATTTAGCCATAAGTTTAATGGATTTTCCTGCTCAAATAGATAATCGGCTCGGCATACTCCACATGCATCGAAACCGACCTGAAGGGCAAGGGCGTTTATTCGTTGATCGTTATTCGTTGATCGTTGATCGTTCTTGATCATCATAAGTTTTTTCTGTCAACTGTCAACTGAATAAACTACCTCGCAGCAGAGCTGTCGAGGTAGTGTCTGAAATTAATTTTCTATCGCAGCAAAGCTGCGGGGAATAATACCCTTGAGATCCCTCGGCTACGCTCGGGATCAGTTCAACTAAATAATTTTGTTTCACAAAATTAAAGTCTCACTGATTTACAAGAACCCCAATTCAAGCATAGCTTCCTCACTCATCCTTTCCTTTCCCCATGGGGGATCAAAAGTAAGATTGACAATGGCTTGAGTTACACCCTCAACCTTACCAACCTTATCGTGAACCTCCTCGAGCAGCTCATCGGCCATAGGGCAGTTAGGTGCAGTAAGGGTCATTGTAATCTTTACTTTACGATCATCATCAACATCCACCTCGTAGATAAGCCCTAGATCGTAAACATTAACAGGTATCTCAGGATCAAAAACGTTTTTCAGAACCTTAACAATATCCGCCTCAATGGCTAGTATATCACGTTTTGTTTCCATAAAGCATAATTCTTTTAAAAAATTAAACGCAAAGACACGAAGTTGCAAAGATGACCTAACTATTCATCTTCGCTTGATACGCTATTGCATAAAGTCTCATCTGCTTAACCATTGCAACCAGCCCATTCGAACGGGTTGGCGAAAGATTCTCTTTCAAACCAATTTTATCGATAAAGTAAAGTTCGGACTCAAGAATTTCTTTTGGGGTTCGCTCGTTAAGCACCTGAATAAGTAGAGCAACGATACCCTTCGTAATTATCGCATCGCTATCGGCAGAAAAAAATATCTTCCCATCCTTAAGATCTGCATCAAGCCATACCTTGCTCTGGCAACCTTTTATAAGAAATGATTCTGTACGCTTCTTCTCATCGATGGGAGGAAGATCTTTCCCCAACTCAATTAGCTGCTGATACTTATCCATCCAATCGTCAAAAACGCTAAAATCCTCTATAATCCGATCTTGTACTTCGTTTAATGTCATTTTTTTAATTTTTATAAGGATTCGAAATCCTTTACATCTCCTCTACCCCTTAATCTTCGTGATAATCTCTGTTTCAAAACATTCTTTATCCTCAGCGCTTTTGAAGGAGCTAACCGGGAGATAGATATAATCGGTTCTTGTTGTGTAAAGTAGGTAATACTTGCTGGTTTTCATAACACTGATAAATTGCTGCATTTCGTAAGGTGTTATGGTCCCATCGGCTGCAATCCCAACAATTTTTTCAGAGTCGATCTCGTATTGCCTCTCCAGAAGAAGTTGCACATACTCCTTCGAGTTTGCATATCCCCAATACTGATATAAAATTATAGCCTGAAGAATTATGAGAGCAGCAACAACAAAATACCCAAAATTGTCGTTGCTTTCGCGTAGTAGAAGGATTATAATCATAACCCATATCCACGCAAGCAACCACCAGCGCTTTTTCAAATAGCTTTTGATCAATATATTGAAGAGTTCTTTGGTTGTTAGCTTTATTTTTTCTGTTATTATCATGGTATGTTGCCTAAAATAAAATTTCTACTTACTACTTAAATATTATCTACCTATTCTCATTTACCTAAACATCTCTTTAACCTTCTTGACCCCTTCAACTAACCGATCAACCTCCTCGAAGGTATTGTAAAATGCGAGCGATGCCCGAATCGTTCCATCGATACCAAAATGGTCGATGACCGGTTGCGTACAATGGTTTCCTGTACGTACAGCAACGCCCATCTTATCGAGAATCATTCCTGAATCAAAGGGATGGATATTATCGATTAAAAAAGAGATAATAGCCGCTTTATGCTTTGCAGTCCCAATAATCCGAACCCCATCAATAGCGAGCAACTTTGATGTTGCATAGTTTAATAGCTCCGTTTCATAGTTTGTTGCCTCTTCAATACCAATCGACTTGTAGTATTTAAGTGCAGTTGCTAAAGCCGAAGCGCCAATATAGTTTGCGGTTCCCGCCTCAAACTTAAACGGTAAATCATTATAATGAGTCTTTTCAAAAGTCACACCGTTTGGAGCAACCATGTCTCCTCCACCCTGCCAAGGGCACATCTCGTTAAGCAGCTTCTCCTTACCATACAAAACGCCGATGCCCGTTGGACCATAAATCTTATGCCCCGCTATAGCATAAAAGTCAACATCCAAATCCTGAACATCAACAATACCATGTTTAACTCCTTGCGCTCCATCAATCAGCACAGGAACATTGTACTTATGAGCGATGGAAATTATCTCCTTAATTGGGTTTACAGTCCCTAATGTATTCGAAACATGAGTTACGGCTAATATCCTAGTTTTTGATGTTATTAGCTCCTCCAGCTTCGAAAGGATTAGTTCACCGTTATCATCAAAGGGTAGTACCTTTAAAATGGCTTTCTTGCGCTCGCAGAGCATCTGCCAAGGAACAATATTGGAGTGATGCTCCATCTCAGAAACGATTACCTCATCGCCCTCGTGAACGAAAGTTTCTCCAAACGAAAAAGCAACAAGGTTTATTGATGCAGTTGCCCCAGAGGTAAATATTATCTCGCCCGTTTTTTTTGCATTGATAAAATCACGAACGGTTTCCCGAGCCTCTTCATATGCTTTAGTCGATTCACCGCTCAGTTTGTGCACCGCTCGATGAATATTCGCATTGATATGATTATGGAAATGGGCAATGGTATCGAGTACAACCTGAGGTTTCTGAGTTGTTGCTCCATTATCGAGATATGCCAAGGGTTTTCCGTAAACTGTTTGGTTTAGGATTGGGAAATCTTGACGTATTCTCTCAACATCCAGATTACTTGTTGTTCGTTGTTCGTTGTTCGTATGAATAGACATAAAGCTAACTTTTTTTCTGATAGTAATTTATAAATCCATTGATAAGCATTTTACAGTTTTGCAGTTTGCTCCAAATATTATCAAATTCAATCTTATTCTAAGGAAAACGTTCATTGGAAATTATCAGTTGAGTTTCTAACTCATAAATAGAACTCCTCGCAATGAACAAAAAATGTAATGTATCTTTAGTGTGATTCCTTGGGCTCTTTCCATATATCTAATTCCTTGTAATCCATTTGTTATACAATGGTTTTCGAATAACTATCAACGAATAATAATCAACTAATTTAGCAGCAATGCATCGGACAGTTGTGGCATCGTGATAGTTCTCCACGAAGACGTTTATTCACCAGCTCATCAATTCGTTCACGAAGCGGACCAACGCTAATTTTCTTCACAACATCGTGAGCAAAGCCGAACATCAACAGAAGCATAGCTTCTTTCTCTCCAATTCCGCGGGTTTGCATGTAGAACTTAGCCTCGAGATCGAGCTGACCAACCGTGGCTCCATGACTACACTTAACATCATCGGCATAAATTTCGAGCTGAGGCTTCGTATTCATCTTGGCATCCGCAGTAAGAAGCAGATTATTATTTGCTTGGAAAGACTGAGTTTGCTGAGCGTCCCTTCGAACCAGAATACGACCGTTAAACGCTCCCGTAGCCTGATCATCAAGAATTCCCTTGAAAAGCTCATTACTGGTACAATGTGGTTTAGCATGATCGATAAAAGAGTAATTATCGATATGCTGAGTTCTATCTGTTAAGTAAAGTCCATAGGAGTTGTTTTCACAACCTTCGTCATCGAGTAGTACGCTTAAATTGTTCCGTATAAATCCACCATGTAGCGATATTGAATTGGTTGTAACCTTTGAATCTTTCAGCTGACGGATGTAAACATGCGAAAGCTGAGACGAATCGTTATGCTCATTCTGCATCTTTACAAAATCAAGAGTAGAATTGGGCTTTGCAATAATTTCGGTTACAACATTTGATAGAAACTTTTGGGAGGATAGAGTATGATCACAGACTACAACACTTGCTCGACTCGACTCCTCCAGAATGATAAGGTTTCTGTACTGAACAAGAAGATTTTCGTCGGACATCAATAGGTTGATAATTTGAATTGGTTTATCCATTTCAACCCCTTTAGGGACATATATAAAGATTCCATCCTGAACGAAAGCGGTGTTCAGCGCAACTAGACCTTCGCCATTATTATCAGCTATAGAATTATAGTGTTTCGAGACAATTTCGGGATATTTTATCGCAGCCTCGGCAAGACTACCGTAAATCAATCCGTTATCGAGTTTGGTAATTTTTCCGCTTTTGGGAAGATAAAATCCATTGAGTACAAGTGCAAGATCGGTTCCTATCTCCGGGATATCGCAGCGAAAAATATCATCAATTTTAAAGGTGATATTCTTTGGGGTAAAGTACTTCTCAAAATCCTGAGTAAAGAGAGGTTCAATACGAGAGTACTTGTACTTCTCGTTTTTAGCATCGGGTAGTCCAAGTAGATTAAAATTTTCAATAGCCGCTTGTCTTACCCTATTTAATATAGGAGCCGAATTATCGGTGATAAGATCTTGATTACTTAGATAAAGATCTATCAGCTCCTCCTTTATCGATATTGTTGTTGTCCTGCTCATTTCATTCAATTTTTACAACTCATCCAATTAGATTGTAGTTTTCTTATTTACTGTCAACTAACAACAATAAACAGTCAACTAATTGATTACTCTCCATTCTTAATCCAATCGTATCCTTTCTCCTCCAGTTCTAAAGCAAGCTCTTTGCCTGCGCTCTTCACAATTTTACCATTGTAGAGGATATGAACAAAATCGGGAACAATAAAATCGAGTAATCGCTGATAGTGGGTGATTACAATCGAAGCATTATCGGGACGTTTAAGCTTGTTTACACCATTTGCAACAATACGCAGTGCGTCAATATCTAATCCAGAATCTGTCTCGTCGAGGATTGAGAGCTTTGGTTCAAGCATTGCCATCTGATAAATTTCATTCTTTTTCTTTTCACCACCCGAGAAACCTTCGTTCACAGAACGATTT
>JAYTVX010000268.1:0-4425 GCA_043743775.1 Bacteroidales bacterium
GTTTGATTGTCGAATCCAATTCCTGATATTATTTTCTTTCCGCAAATCAACTTCCCACCTTCATTAACTGCCTCATTAATTGCACTTATGTATGCACTAACGGCTGATTTATCGATCATTGGACCAATTAGGGTTGCTGAGTCAAGTGGATTACCAATTCGCTTTTCGAATTGTTCGTAAGCCTTGGTAAGCATATCTCTAACCTCATCGTAAATCTTTTCATGTACAATAACCCTTCGGGTTGAAGTACAACGCTGACCCGCTGTTCCTACTGCTCCAAAAACAATTGAAGGAATAGCAAGATCAATATTTGCCGAAGGCATAATGATGGCAGCATTATTTCCCCCTAGTTCAAGAATTGTTTTGCCAAATCGTTTGCCAACAATCGCTGCTACATGCTGACCAACCTTTGTTGATCCTGTTACCGAAAGTAAAGGGATGCGCTTATCTTCAAGAAAATTATCGCCTAGCACAGAGCTCTTTGCAATAATAAGGTTGAAAACACCTTCAGGCACATTATTCTCGACTAAAACTTCAGCAATAATTTTATGAACGGCTATAGCTGTAAGAGGTGTTTTGGAGCTGGGCTTCCATACCACAACATTTCCACCAATTACTGCAAGCATTGTGTTCCATGCCCAAACGGCAATTGGAAAATTAAAAGATGTTACTATTCCAATAACTCCTAGCGGATGATATTGCTCATACATCTTATGACTTGGTCGCTCAGAACGAAGCATCACTCCATTCATGCTGCGCGATAGACCCACTGCGAAATCACAAATATCTATCATCTCTTGAACTTCTCCCATACCTTCCTGAAGAATCTTGCCAACTTCTATGCTTATTAATCGACCAAGATCTTCCTTATGCTCTCTTAATTTCATGCCGATTTGCCTAACAACTTCTCCTCTCTGAGGAGCAGGCCAATGTCGCCACTCTGTGAAAACAAGATTCGCTTTAGATATCATTAGCTCGTAATCTTCAACGCTTGCCGTTTTCACATCAGCAATGATTTCGCCGGTTGATGGATTTTCAGAACTCAATACTGATCCGTGGGTGTCAATCCATTTTGCGCCAGTACTTAAGCCAATATTCGTTTTTTCAATACCTAGTTTATGTAAGGTAGTACTAATAAGGTTATTCATTTTTTAATTATTAAAAGCCGAATTTTCTCTGGCTTTGATTAGTTATTTGCAAATATCATCTCTCATAAAGGAGTATCTGTAGTCCGTTGGAGGAACAAGGATTTCCTTTATCGTCCTTGCGTTTGTCCATCGAATCAGATTTAAGGAGCTACCTGCCTTATCGTTTGTCCCCGATGCACGAGCACCACCGAATGGCTGTTGTCCAACAACGGCTCCCGTTGGCTTATCGTTGATGTAAAAATTACCTGCAGCATAACGCAATTTTTCCATTGCAAGATTAATTGCAATTCGGTCAGTTGCGAATATTGCACCTGTTAAAGCGTATGGCGAAGTTTGATCACAAATTTCAAGCGTCTTCTCGAACTCATCATCATTGTATAGGTAGATGGTGAGCACCGGACCAAAGATTTCTTCTTCCATAGTAAGAAAATGAGGATTAGTTGTAAGAATAACCGTCGGTTCGACAAAATATCCTATGGACTTGTCACCATTACCTCCAAATACTATTTCGGCCTCTTTGGATTCCTTTGCCTTTTGAATATAGGTCATGATATTGTCAAAAGACGCCTCATCGATTACAGCATTCACGAAATTTGTGAAATCAGTTGGATCGCCTACTTTAATTTCATTTAAATTCTTTAGCATAAATGATTTAAACTCAGGCCACATCGATTTTGGGATGTAGGCTCTTGAGGCCGCTGAACATTTCTGTCCTTGATATTCAAACGCTCCACGAATAGCTGCAATTACTGCTTCGTCTAGCCTAGCACTTGGATGAACGAATAGGAAGTTTTTACCACCTGTTTCCCCTACAAGCTTTGGGTAAGAGCGGTAGTTGTTCAAATTATCACCAATTTGTCTCCAGAAGTGGTTAAATGTTGATGTTGATCCAGTAAAATGTATCCCTGCAAGCATTGGTTGTTTGAATATCTCCTTCCCAATAACAGAGCCTTTGCTTGGAACAAAATTAATAACTCCATCGGGTAAGCCTGCTTCCTTAAATATCTTCATCAAGATGAAGTTTGATAGTATGGAGGTGGTTGCTGGTTTCCAAACAACGGTATTGCCCATCAATACGGGTGACATGTTTAGATTGGAAGCTATGGCTGTAAAATTGAACGGAGAGACTGAGAATACAAATCCTTCCAATGGTCTGTATTCAGTGCGATTTAGGTTAGAAACCTCTGAAATGGGTTGACTATTATAAATCTCACTCACAAAGAATGCATTGAACCTTAAGAAGTCAACCACCTCACATGCAGAATCAATTTCAGCTTGATAGGCATTCTTGCTTTGTCCTAGCATTGTGGCTGCATTCATTAAGGCACGGTACTTTGTCGATATCAGTTCAGCAACCTTGATAGTAACAGAAACCCTGTCTATCCAAGTTGTTTGTGCCCATATCTCTCGAGCGGCGAGGGCTGAATCTACAGCCATTTGAATTTCCTTCTCACCTGCCAAATGGTAGGTTGCTAGTACATGTGAGTGTTTGTGGGGCATAACAACGTTACCCGTTATCCCTGTTCTAATTTCCTTTCCTCCAATTATTAGAGGTATGTCCATAATAGACTCTGAGAGGATTTTTAGCTCCTTCTCGAGTGCAACTCGCTCCTTCGAGCACGGTTCATACGTTAGTATTGGCTCATTCTTGGGCCGCTCAAATCTAAATATCGCATTATTCATAATCTTAATATTTTTGCTGCTGCAAATATATATTCGATATGCAAAAAAATACATAACGAATATCATGTTTTGTAAACAAATAATAAATTATAATCATTCTAAATAACATATTGAAACGATGAATGTTCGAATCATTAATAATAAAGCCTTAATTAACTTAACTTTATATCAAACCTGATTTTTAATAGGGTTTTACATTCGTTTTTTCCTTAATTTTGTACAAACAAAAAACCTCGACAGCGATTTTAAACCTTACTTAACAAAAAGTTTATGGCTGGTTCAAAAGGTTCGAAGTACTACGATATATTCCTAGACTTCTCGATCTTTCTTAAACATAAGGAGAATGGTCATCCAGTGCTCACAGAGGAGCATTTTGAGTTGATGCTGAATATTGGCGAGTTGAGTTCATTGGCAGCATCTGCCGAGAAAATGAAAATCAGCTACCGTAAGGCTTGGGAGTTGGTTCGTCAATCAGAGAAGACTTTAGGATTTACACTTATTGATAAGCATCGAGGTGGGAGAGATGGTGGTAATTCAACGCTGAGTCCCGATGGCTTAAAGTTAGTTGAGTCCTATAAGGAGCTAAGAGTTGAGTTTGATACCACTGCAAAGAGGATTGTGAAAGAATTTTTTAGAACAATTAATACTGAGAAACAATAATTTATAATTGATGATATACTTGGTTGGGATCGACGATACAGATAATTTGGTAAGCAGAGGAACTGGTTTTATTGGACGAACCATGGGAGAGGAGATTAACGCTTCGGGCTTAGGCATTTGTGGCGGAGTATCGCGTCATCAACTGCTCTTTGACCCTAGAGTGCCCTATACATCACACAATTCATCGCTTTGCTTGGAGATTGAGACCTCGAAACCCAACGAGGTATGGGATTTAATGGTTGAGTACTTAATTAGGTCATGCGCCGAGGGCTCCGACTGTGGTTTATGCATGGTTGAACTCGATATGATTCCTGACAGCATCATTAAATGGGGACTTAAAGCTAAAAAGGATTTAGTTAAACAGGTTGATGCATTTAAACTTGCTAAAAAGGAGAATATTAGACTCATTGGTTTAACTGGAAATCACGATGGAGTTATTGGTTCAATGGCAGCAGTGGGATTGAGGGCATCAGGGAATGATGGACGTTTTGTTGGTCTAAAAGGAACTGAGGTTAGAACAATAATCGGAATAAAAACTCCTGCCGAAATTAAAAAATTAGTTCTTTTGCATAAAGTTATAACACCTGATGGCGAATTGATCGATGAAAATTCACCGATATTGCTCGAAGGTTGGTTAAGGCCAGTACATCGCAATGGACTTATTACTTTGATAGTTAATAAAATTGATAATAATGAAGAATATAGCTACCAGCTCGCAGCAAAAGACTACATCAAGAGCATTTCCGACTAGTCTGACAATTGCTGCGCAGGTATTCCTGCTATTAATGACAGGATTTTTAGCGACCTGGCTGCATTTAAGATTTCGAATTCCATTGAACATGCCTGGTCGACATGGGCTTGAGTTCATGGTCTTGGTAATGGGTGCAAGAGCACTTTCGAATTTAAGGTTATCATCAACCATAACCGTTTCAGG
>JAYTVX010000269.1:0-2441 GCA_043743775.1 Bacteroidales bacterium
ACTGCTCTATTCTCTCTCTATCAGTTGGCATAGTTTAAAAAATCAAATCAATACTTTGATGGTAAAAATGAATAAATCTTTTCACTTTGCCAAAAGAGAATAGTTAAGGGTTCTTTTTTCATTCTTTTTTTTACTTCGCATAATCTTTTTACGTATTTCTATGTTACTTACATCAAAACCGGATATAAAGCATAATCATCATATAGTTTATCGATTTAAAAACTTATTTTTGGGTAAGATGAATTTTTATCAAATGGGTGGGAATCTCATCAAGAAAATATTTCATTTTTATACCGACGGCTTCAAGAGTATGACGGTAGGAAAATCGCTTTGGGCTATTATTATCATTAAACTCTTCATCCTATTTTTCATTCTAAAGCTATTCTTCTTCCCCAATTTACTCAAGAAGAATTATAAAACCGATGAGGAACGAAGTCGTCATGTGATAGAACAATTAACTAATAAAAAATAGCACTCCGATATGATTGATAGTTTGGATGTTTCGCTGGTTGACTGGTCAAAGGCCCAGTTTGCATTAACAGCAATGTATCACTGGATATTTGTGCCCTTAACACTGGGCCTAGCATTCATCATTGCCTTTATGGAAACGCTCTACGTCAAGACTGGTGACGAGGAGTGGAAAAAGATTACAAAATTCTGGACGACACTTTTCGGAATCAACTTTGCAATAGGTGTTGCAACAGGCATAATCCTTGAGTTTGAATTTGGCACCAACTGGAGCAACTACTCCTGGTTTGTAGGTGATATTTTTGGAGCACCTCTTGCCATTGAGGGTATCATGGCCTTTTTTATGGAGACCACCTTTATTGCGGTGATGTTCTTTGGCTGGGATAAGGTGAGCAAAAGGTTTCACCTAATCTCAACATGGCTGGTTGCTATTGGAGCAAACCTCTCCGCATTATGGATTCTGGTTGCAAACGCATGGATGCAGTACCCTGCTGGAATGCAATTCAACCCTGATACTGCACGAAACGAAATGGTTAACTTCTGGGAGATACTATTTTCTCCAGTAGCAGTAAATAAATTTCTACACACCATTTCACAAGGGTTTCTACTTGCATCGGCTTTCGTAGTTGGAGTCAGTGCATGGTATCTTTTAAAGAATAGGCATACGATTTTAGCGAAACGAAGCATAATTATTGCTTCGGTTTTTGGATTACTTGCATCAATATTCGTCGGTTTCACTGGCGATGGATCTGCATATGAGGTATCGCAAAAGCAACCCATGAAACTTGCAGCCATGGAGGGTCTTTACAAGGGCCACGAGGGAGTAGGACTGGTAATGCTTGGCATTCCAACTCCCAGGAAGGTTTACAATGACAATAAAGATCCATATATCTTTAAAATACAAATACCCAAGATGCTCTCAATCCTTGGATACCACGATAAGGATGCTTTTGTGCCCGGAATAGCTGACATTATTGAAGGTGGCTACATCTATACGAAAAGGAATGGTGAGAAGGCTGTAGCGTTATCGGCTATTCAGAAGATAGAGAAGGGCAAACTTGCAATTCAAGCGCTTGCCGACTATAAAGCAGCATCAGATGAAAAAAACACGGAGATGATGGTTTACCACAAAAAAATCCTCGATGAGAATTTTGAGTACTTCGGGTATGGTTACATAAAAGATGTTTCAGCAACAATCCCTAAAGTTCCTTTAGTATTCTATAGTTTCAGGGTGATGGTGGGGATAGGATTACTCTTTATCGTCTTCTTTGGTCTTGTTCTATATCTAGTACTTGAAAAGAGTTTAGAGCAAAAACGATGGTTATTAAAAGCATCTATCTTTATGGTTCCATTGGCATACATTGCAAGTCAGGCTGGGTGGATTGTTGCCGAAGTTGGTCGACAACCTTGGGTTATACAAGATATACTTCCTGTCAACGCTGCAGTATCGAGTATAGGAGTTGGTGCGGTACAGGTAACCTTTTTCCTTTTCTTGATCATCTTCACAACCCTGCTGATTGCAGAACTGAAAATTATGTTTACACAGATTAAACTTGGACCTAAAGAGGGAGGAAATTAACCATGATCGATAGCACTTATATTTTATTACAGCAATACTGGTGGTTAATTATATCAATACTCGGTTCATTATTGGTATTCCTACTTTTTGTTCAAGGAGGACAAACCTTGCTTTACACCCTAGGAAAGGATGAATCTGAACGAACAGTTCTTGTAAATGCCCTTGGTCGTAAATGGGAGCTAACCTTTACAACCCTTGTAACTTTCGGGGGGGCATTTTTTGCATCGTTTCCACTATTTTACTCAACGAGCTTTGGAGGTGCATACTGGGTTTGGATTGCAATACTATTCTGTTTTATCATTCAAGCAGTATCATATGAGTTTCGGACAAAACCCAATAATTTTCTTGGTCATAAAACCTACGAGGTTTTCCTATACATCAACGGTTTGCTTGG
>JAYTVX010000270.1:0-7011 GCA_043743775.1 Bacteroidales bacterium
TTTTTTGTTCTTTTTAATACTTAGGTTTGTTTTCTACTATGGATTGAATTTTAAAAATCGTGATTCGATATAAACACGGCGCAAATGTATAAATATTAAAAGAAATAACCATATTTTTTTTTAGTATTATTTATCTGCTTCAACAGAAAGTGATGTATTAAAAAACAATCATTCCTTCTGAATATCATGTTTTTAATATCTTTTTCATAGGGTAAAAAAAACTATAAAACATTTATAGTTTTTTTACTCATCTCCATTTTAAGTTCAGAAATCCTTATTTTGAGTCCAAGAATGAATGAAGTTGTAAGGTTCTTGCCTTAAAGACATAAAAATAATAAAAGAGCTTCATTGCTGACGCAACTAGCTCTTTTATTTATAGTTAAATCCTTCAGTTATTTTTGCACTTCCTCTTTTAGTTTCATAACCCCCATGAGCTGTTGAACCGTTTTCTGCATACCCTCGGTTGAACCGTCTAAGAATATAACATTCCCTTTACCTTGCTCAGCGAAATGTTTGATTGCCTCAGTCCACATTGAGAATAGAAGGAAAGAGGAATCGAGATTCGCCTCAGTCATTTCTCTTGCAGCCTGAGCCATACCTTTGGCCATTTCTTCACGGAACAGTGCGATACCCTGACCTCTCATCGTTGCGGCATCACGTTCTGCTGCAGCAGAGATCTTGATAGCATTTCCTTCAGCTTCGGCCGCCTTAGTTTTTGTAATAAGCAATGCTTGACCTTCGTTCTCAGCGGCTGCTTTAAGATTGCTCGATGCAACAACCTTGGCCATAGATGTTAGGATCTCCTTGTCGAAGGTAATATCATTTAGCTGTAAATCGATTAAGTGGTAACCCCAATTTTCGAGTGTTTGATCGAGATGTTTCTTAACCTCAAGAACAATTTCTGTTCTAAGGCTTAGGATCTCAGCTTGTCTTTTGGTTGCTACAAAACTACGAATGGTACCCTCAATTGTTCTGATAAGGGCTTGCATTAAATTCCGCTCATCGATAAACTTAAAGGCAACGTTTTTGATGGAATCTTCAGACTGGTTGATAACACTATAAAGAACCATTGCCTTGAAATACACATTAGCTTGATCCTGAGTTACGGCTTGAAATTCAAGTTCAACTGAGCGATTCTGGATTGAAATTCTTTTGTAGATTACCTCAAATAGAGGTATCTTAAAATTTAAACCCGGTCCCATTACTCGACGGTACTTTCCAAAGATTGTTACTACTGCAACATATCCTTGGCGAACAGTAACAAATCCCGAAAAAAGAATTATTACGACAACTCCAATAATAATAAAAGGTGTGTACATAGCTAATGATTTACTTGGTTATTATCCCATAAATATAAAATAAAAGAGGGAATATTATATAAAACTAGACCATCAAAATGAATTTGTTTTTACTACATCCACTAGATTAAGGTTTTACTATCGTAATAAACTTATAAATAGCATAATATTCAGAATGGTTACAATGACTCCAATAGTGTAGATCAGTGAACGCGTAAAAAGGGTATTCTTGTACTTACCCATAACCTTCTCTGAAGAAGTTAACTTCACCTGGAGAAATATAGTTATTGGAAGTTGTATGCTCAAAACCATCTGAGATATTATTAATCCAAGAAAAGGATTTGAGATAAAGAGAATAATTAAAAAAGCAACAACCAGCGAAATAGCCACCCCAAGTCTTGAATGGTTATCCTTAATATCATATGGTTCTTTATACATCCCTGCGAATATTGACCCCGCAGCCATACCTGAAGTAATAGTTGAAGCTACACCAGCAAAAAGAAGCGCAACAGCAAAAACTACTACAGCATTGCTGCCAAGAAGTGGCCCTAGAAGATGGTTAGCTTGTTGTAATTCAGCAACTTGAATATGACTCTTATTAAATGTAGCAGCAGCAAGCAGTATCATCGCACTATTGATTGCCCAACCAATTATCATCGAAAGCAGCGTATCGAAGAATTCAAACTTGAGCTGTTGCTTAATAATCTTATCATCCTGTCGATTCCACTGTCGGCTTTGAATGATTTCCGAATGAAGAAATAGATTATGAGGCATAACCACAGCGCCAAGCACACTCATTATTACAATCATTGAACCATCGGGGAACGATGGAGTTACCCATGAATGTATTGCATGCTCCCAATCAATACTCACCAATGAGAGTTCATAGATAAATGACAGACCAATAACTGAAACGAAGGCAATTATCCATTTCTCAATCATTCGGTAAGAGTTGGAGTAAAGCATAATCGCTACGAATACCATAACCAAGAATGAACCAGCCCTTATGGGAATATCAAAAAGCATATTTAATGCAATAGCACCTCCTAATATCTCGGCAAGCGAGGTAGAGATTGATGCAAGCATGGCTGTTCCAAGCAATAAATTTGAATATCTTGGTTTTAAATGAATAGTTGCTGCTTCGGAAAGACATAAACCAGTGGCGATTCCAAGGTGAGCAACATTGTGCTGAAGTATTATCAACATAAAAGTTGAAAAGGTAACCATCCATAACAGGGTATACCCATAATCTGCACCAGCAGCAAGGTTGGATGCCCAATTCCCCGGATCGATAAACCCTACTGTAACAAGCAGTCCTGGCCCAATGAATTTGAATATATCCTCACCCCCAAAACGAGGACGATAGCCTTTAGCGTCAATTTTATGAAGAAACTCAAACATCTATAATAAACTCTTTAAAACGTAGAAATATCTAACTATTAACAAACTATAAAATCTTTTTCGATCGATACTTAAGCATCAATATAACAAGGCTTATCAAGTAGCAATAAAAGTTAAGCGATAAAAGCCTTTGCCAAAGACCCTTGTATTGAACAAAAAAATTCTGGGGATTGTCAATTGACTTTGCTAAACTAAACAAAGAGATAAAAAGTAATCCTAGAGCCACGGCTAAGTAAGAATAGCGATAAAAACTTGGAAAGTCTTTCTTTGTAAAAATTCTTTGAAGCACGAGGGGTAAAATCATTATAGACAAAACACCCAAACCGCTCAATATAATATGTAACAAGCTAATGAGATCAAATCCATTTTCATTGTAGTTTACAGGAAACACTCCTGAACAAATGCTCTCTCCAATACCATAAAATACTATAAGCCACGATGCAATCGTTACATATTTATTTGGTTTAAAGAACGATTTACCGAAACTAATCCCTAAAAACACAAACATAGAGCCCAATACAATCCACCAAATAGACATCATTTGAGCTACGGGGCTGATATCCGAACCCATTTGGCTAAGAGTATCCCTTAAATGGTTGTAGCCTGGATAATACGAGCCAAGGATAGATGACACCAGAATGTCACCAATACATGCGGCAATGCATATCAGGAAGGAGAGTATTACAAATCGATTTTTCATAAGCAGATAGATTTTCTTCATTTGCTTTACTGTATGTTTGAAACAGATTCAGTACATTTTTGTTTATTACAATTATCGAATCTATCAATAAGTCAAACACACCTAATATTATCAATGTCCTCTATTTATACTCCTAAACTCGGATATATGAAGCCCAGCCATAAGCGTTTTATTTTGTATTACTATAAATTAGTTCAGCAATTCTATTAAAGTCATCATTGTAATGGTGGTTTCCAGGCAGCAAAAAAACTTTTGCCTCTGTCTCAGCGAAATGATTTCGTATAACCTCATCCTCTTCTTGGCCAAAAACACAAATTGGACGGATCTTTTTTATTGATCTTATTTCACTTAAAACATTGTATTTATCCGAGGAAATCTCGAGACTTAACATGTCCGAAACATGAATTTCAAAATCGCACTTCTCATCAGGAGATAAAGAAAACACTCCTTTAAGTTCGGATTTGAGCGGATCAGAAATTCGATTAGCAATAAAAGGTACTATACTTGCCCCAAAGGAGTAACCAACTAGAATGAATGAACTTTTCTTCAATTGCTGTAAATAGAATTCAATAACTTTTGAAATATCAGTAGCGGTTTCTTCTGGTGTTTTAACATTCCAAAAATACTGTTGGGCATCCAAGCCTATTACAGGAATACCTTTAGAGGCGATCGATTCGCTCAATGATTGATCGAAACTAGTCCAACCCCCATCACCTGAAATCATAAAAACCATTGATAGAGTATCATTAGAAGCAGAAGGGATAACTGTAACCAGAAAATCACCTGGCAAAGAGTTTAATCCTAGAGACTGGAGTAAAACATTTTGATCTGCTTTTTGATTCACAAAGGAGGGAGCAATCATAACCTTTTTATATGATTCAATAAATTGAGGAAGCCAGTTTTTCTCGTTAGAAAAACTATGCCCAACATTAGGTAAAGATATCAACTCGCCCCATTGCAAACTTTGCATAAATCTTTTGGTTTCATCATGGGAACATACCTGATCGATCACTCCATGAAGAACAATAAATGGAGCTGAAAGTTTCTCACAAGCCTCAAGACCATAAGTTTCACCCTCCTTAATTACATGTTGTCGTAAAGCTTTTCCATTACAAAGAGGTTTATTTATATCAATTTCAGGGCAAAACCCCAAGGAGATTGCTCCCTTAAAAGTATTATCAGGGGCTTGAGCAAGAATGCCAAATGCCAATGAGGCTCCCGCTGAGTAACCCACCAATACAGGTTTTAAGTATTGTTTTATTCGATATTTTTTTTGAATCGCAAAACTCAACTGCTCAAAATCTGCTGCGGGATAAAAGCACTTTGATTTATATCCTCTAATATTTTTTAGGTAGTTCTTATAATCTATTCCCACAACCAATGCACCTAATTTTACAATACTATTAGCCATATCAATCTCGCCTTTATTCCATCCACCATCACCTGATATAAATAGCACAACGGAGTTCGGAATCGATTCTGGCCTATAGATAGTTAGGAGGCCAAAGGAGCTGTAAGTGAAATTCTCGGGTGGAGTTGCATTAATCGGAGTTTCAATGATAAAGAGAAGGAATAGTGATACTATACATCGATACATCATTTTATAATTTAATAACTTTTGTCAAAACGACGGGGATTTGCAGTAAATCATAGTCATTGTCATAAATCAAGTACTTATTATACCATATTGGAGAATATTTTTCCTTGAAATCCCTTAACCCTTTATAATGCGAGAAGGACCGAATTTTTTCGTAGGCAAACTTCATCGATCGTTCAGGAAAAGTGTGAGGATCGTCCAACCCCGACATTGGGGCAAAACCAAGATTTACATACCGATACCCTTTAGACTTCAAGTAATTGAACATCTCTATCATAATAAAATCGAGCACCCCATTTGGTGCATCAGCTGTTTTTCTGATCAAATCATAGGTTGATTCTTCGGGGGCATAATCAGGAATAATATTTAGGAATGCAACGATTTTCTCTTCACTGCTCTCAACGGTAATAATAGTCTGATTTTTAAGTTCTTCCCACTTGAACATCCCCTGTGAGAAAATAATCTCTTTACGATTAGTATCGGCAAGCCATTCATCCGAAACAGCTTTAATTTTTTGAAGCACTCCATCTTTTATTGGCGGATGATGAATATTTGTTTTATAACCCCTTTCTACAACTTTATTTACAGCATTCCGCAAAGATTTCCGGCTACCTCCTTCTAGCGAAAAACTATTCAAATCGACAACGCCCTCCTGCCCAAGGAATAAGCTCTTCTTTCCAAGATCGTTGTAGATTATAAAACTTTGCTCGGGAATCCTATAGTATATACTCTTTAATCCATTCTCATAACAATACTTATCAAAAGACAAGATGCTTTTTTTTACATCTTCGGCTGAATCATTCGTAACAGGATTTTCAAGAGCAACAGCATATTTCCCCGATACGCGATACGCGATAAATGCATCAAATCCCTCAGGAAAAAAAATCATTTTATCGCTATAGGTTTTAAAATAATCAAGAGAAGACCGACCATGCTTACGAACAATTTCCAATGCTTTTGCATGTTCCTCAGGAGATGTGTTATTACTAACGACCAATGGCTTAATTAATGTGTAGATGAGGAAGGATAAAGATGCTAAACCACTAATATTGATGGTAAGCAAAAAATGTCTGGCGAAAGGATCGACAGGAATTAGATCACTGCTACCAACCAAAAAGTAGTATTGAAGGGTATAGCGAATTGATTGGAGTGAACTAAAATCAATATTGAAATGCTTTGTATCCAAAAAATAAAATCCCACAACACCATAAACTAGAACAGCAAGCAAACTCAGTAACGCTGTTTGAATTCCAAAATATCGCAATCGTGGATTGCTTTTAACATAGTACTCCTTTCGCGAATTCCACAAAACAACAATCACTACTAAAGCGACTATGGCCTCTTCGTAATCAATCGCTTTCGTAATATGACCAACCAACGACACAATTGTTAATAGCATAGCAAACCCCCAAGCAACCCTCAACCCTTTAATCATAAAGGCAGAGGTAACCAGCATGAAAAGACCAGCGAGTATCACGAAATAGTTTGAAGCAGTTATTGCATCTATAGGAATAAAGTTCTGAATTAACTCCAATCGTTCAGAGACAGCAGGAGTTAAAACGGATATAATGTTGATAATACCCAGTGTGAAAAGAAGCAAGGCAGGTATTATACGCATTATCAGCCGATTTATTTTGAGCAAAAAACTACCAATACCTGCTAGCAACGGTAGCCAAAATTCAAAAAATCGATATAGAAAAGTAATGGCAATTGCCTCAACATTGCTATACCCAAAGTGGGCTAAAGTGTAAGACATTCCCACTTCAATAGCTCCCAAACCCCTTAGAAAAGGTGAAATAATTAAGAAAACAACTGCAAGTAGATACCCCAATAATGCAGCAAAAATCGATGGCGATAATTGTAGCGCCATCATGGCAATGTAAAGGTGAAGAATCCCAACGATATCGATAATAATCGATACTAGGATAGTATATATAAATTGTTTACGGTTAATCTTTTTACTTCTAAAATCATCAAGAAAGACCTCGAGTGAAGGCCATATTTTAAGCAGCCAT
>JAYTVX010000271.1:0-2016 GCA_043743775.1 Bacteroidales bacterium
CACCTTTATCGGCTTTGCTATCGGTTTTGTTTGCAAGACTACCCGGTAGAACAATTTCGAATAGACCAAAGAAAGAAGCTGCAAATGCTATGAATAGAACGAAGAATATTAGGTTGGTAATCCAGTGTGAGGTCAACTGGGTTGCGAAATTAGCCCCCAGATTGGTAAGGGAAACCAATAACCCGATTGATGTGTAGATTGCAATAATAGAGATGCCGAATATAAAAGCATTCAAGAAGGCATTTAAGCGATTTCCCTGTTTACTCATGAAGAATGAAACGGTCATAGGAATCATTGGGAAAACACAGGGGGTAAGCAATCCAGCAAGACCTGCGGCAAATGAAATCAGGAAGAATACAAGTAGTGAGGAGCCCTCCTTTTTATCGGCGGTTTTCCCTAGCTGATCATCAATATTTTGGGGTACTACCTTAGCAACTTCAACAGGCTTAACATCGCCAACTTTAACCGAAAAATCCTTTTCGAGGTAGATGCATTTGTCGGAGTAGCAAGCCTGATACTCGATATTCCCGTTGATTTCAGCTGAATTAGCGTTTGTAAGTTCAACTACTTGGCTAAATGATGCCTTCTTCGCAAAGAACGACAGATCGAGGTTGAAAATATCATCATGCTCGGTGGTTGGTTTGCTTAGCTCTTTTACCTTATCAACAAGTTTGAAATCGGGCGTTTGCTTAAAGGTGAATGTTGTCGCAATTGGACCACCCTCGGGTAGCGATATGGAGTAAAGGTGCCAACCCTTTTCGATGGAGGCGTTGATAGTAATCTCGTATCTGTTCCCATCAATTTGATTGGCTTTGAAACTCCAGCCAATGGGATCTTCAACCTGAGCCTTTGTAAGGGTTGAAACTGCTAAAAGCATTCCGATTGCAAATAGCTTAAATAGATTCTTCTTCATGATTTTTTATGATAATTTATTTCGAATACCTAATAGTAACAATTAAAATTTGGTTATGATTTATTATCTACAAAGATATGTTTTATTGATTTATGTACATATTGATATTAATCAGTATGAAAGATAAAAAGTGGATTATTCCAATAAATGCAATCTTAGTAGTCCCTCAATATTTGAAACTATGGCCTCTAATAGAATAACATGTTATACATCGTTGTCCGTTTAAAACTAGTATTTAAAGTTACGCTGCGCTGCAACTTTTCTTTTAGCAGCTGAGCTGCCGAACATTTGTAGTACATTTCTTCAGTCAGAAGAATAAGCTCCGGAGGAGCGAAATATCGTTGAGTTGGTATTGTTTAATAGTATGACAAGTGAAATGATGGACGCATTACGCAATAACGATGTTTGATTTTTACATGCGAATTTGATAAGTTGTTGAATGTTTGAAATATACGAATATATTATATAAGAGATATATATGGAATTATGCTCAGGCAGGAACTTAAAGTCGAAGGCAATTAACCGCCATGTTGGAACGACAAAATGAGACTTTAATGGGAGGAGTATGCTATATATTTAGGTAGTCAAGATACGCTTTTTGGGATCAACGGATGATATCTTGGTCGGTTACAAGTCCGCAAGAACATATCAATCGATCTTTATCTTTCGAAATTTGATAACGTAGGCAATATTGAAAATAATTGAAGATATATAAAGAATCTCTGCAACGACATGAACCCACTCACCATGAATATTTACTCTTTGAATAATTGATCCTATCACCAAACTTAACATCCCAATTGAGAGATATTGTTTGCTGAGAGATAAATCTTTATTATCTCGATCCTCTTTCCTTAACTTTTTTAATGCGGTGGATATTAGCATAGCAAACCAAACAGCTATAAATACTAGGCATATTCCTATAACAAATCCATCGAAAAAATCTACAGTGTCTAGGTCGAATTTATTTAAAAAGAAGAGATTGAAAACCGCTGTAAAAACTAAGATTGAAACAAGGATTGTAGCTTTCAACTTATGTCTTTTTGTTGCCTGAAGTATCATGTTTTTTTGTTTTGAAGATTTTAATAAAATCGATTGCAAGG
>JAYTVX010000272.1:0-5787 GCA_043743775.1 Bacteroidales bacterium
TTCTAACAATTTCAGGTAACTTCTCAGTACCGAAAAGTAGAAATGCCACGAATACTATAAATAGTATTTCGGTTAAGTTTATGAAAAGAAGATTGTGGAAGTGCATTCGCCGATATTTAATGTTATACCAAACTTAATATGAAATTAGGCCAAAGAATAATTTGATATTAAGTTTGGTAAATGTCGATGGGTAAATATGTTTGGTCTAATCGAGTTTTGCGAAGATTAGACTATTACATGTTTCCAATCGGTACTACAAATCTATAAACTTAAACCAAAACGATATCAATATAGTTTATATTTTATTCCCAACTTGTTTTGAGTGGAAAAAAAAATCCTGCCTTAAAAGTAAGGCAGGATTTTTTGAATTTATTTAGAAACTATTTTTTTAAAGCTTCTTTCGCTTTTTTTCTTTCTTGCCATTGAATAATGTCATAAGCTACAGGTGTTGCAATAAATACTGAGGAGTATGTTCCAATGGTAACCCCAACAAGTAATGCAAAAACAAATCCTCGTAGTACCTCACCACCAAAGATGAAGATTATTACCAACACAACGAATGTAATACCTGAAGTATTGATTGTTCTACCTAAGGTGCTGTTAATTGCCGCATTGATATTATCCCCAAGCGACCATTTGGTATGTATTGCACGATACTCTCTGATTCTGTCGAAGATAATAACCGTATCCATAATTGAATAACCGATGATTGTAAGAATTGCTGCAATAAACGATTGGTCAACCTCAAGACTAAAAGGTAGAATTCCATGCAGTAGCGTGAATGCTGTGATAATAACCATTGTATCGTGGAAAAGAGAAACAACACCACCCATACCAAACTGCCAGTTTTTAAACCTGATGGTAATGTATATAAAGATGATGAGTAGACCGAAAAATACAGCCAAAAAAGCTTTGTATATCATCTCCTTGGCAACAGTTGGCCCAACCTTTTGAGAGCTCATCTTCCCAATCTGAACGCCATGTTCATGAGAGGAAAACTCATTGTAAGCAATTGATGTTTTAAAGAATGGTTTTACTCCCTCAAATAGTTTTTGCTCAACAATAGAATCTGTTTTTGTTGAATTATCTTTTATCAGGTAGGATGTAGTAATCTTAACCTGATTATCAGGACCAAAAGTTTTTACCTCTGGAGCCGTTCCTCCCATAGCCTTTTCAAGAGAAATTCTGACATCCTGAGTGTTAACTGACTGATCGAAACGAACAACGTAAGATCTACCACCAGTAAAATCGATACCATAACTCATTCCACGAACACCAAGTGAGATGAGCCCGACAGCCATAATAGCAAATGAGAAGATATATGAGTATTTCCTTAATCTTACAAAAGGAATATTAACTTTGGTAAAGGCGTTGATGGTGAATTTATTACCTGTACTAATGTGCCAGTTGTGTTTCTGTATCCACTCGAATACTAATCGAGAAATAAGAATTGATGTGAATAGTGAAAGGAGTAGACCAATGATTAGGGTTGTTGCAAATCCTTGAACAGGACCCGAACCAAAGATATAGAGAACCACACCAGTTAGAATTGTTGTAACGTGACCGTCAATAATTGCAGAGAGTGCATGTTGGAAACCATCTTTAATAACCAGTTGATCGTTTTTAGCAGCACGAACTTCCTCGCGCATACGCTCGTAGATAATAATGTTACCGTCAACAGCCATTGCAAAGGTTAGAACCATACCAGCAATACCGGGTAGGGTTAGCACAGCACCTAAGGATGCCATTACACCTATTGTAAAGAATACGTTGGCCATAAGGGCAATATTTGCTACGTTACCAGCTCTGCCGTAGTAGAGCGACATATATAGTAGCACACCAATAAATGCGAATAAGAACGAAAGCATACCCGATCGAATAGCCTCACTACCTAAAGATGGTCCTACAACCTCTTCCTGAATGATTTTTGCAGGTGCAGGTAGTTTACCCGATTTTAAAACGTTTGCAAGGTCTTTTGCTTCTGAAATAGGGAACCCACCAGTAATCGATGAGCGTCCACCCTTAATCTCAGCATTTACTTTTGGACAAGAGTAAACATAGTTATCGAGAACGATAGCGATACAACGGTCGATATTGTCGGCAGTTAAACGTGCCCATATTCTAGCACCTTCAGCGTTCATCGACATTGATACCTCGGCACCGCCCTTTTGATCGGCAATCTCATCGCGAGCATCGGTAATAACACCACCGTCGAGTGGAGCTTTGCCGTTTCTACTGGTTACCTTAATGGCAAACAGTTCGAAAACGCTTCCTGCTTTATCAATCGATTTTACACCCCAAAGCAGCTTTAAATCGCGGGGAAATAAAGTCTTAACCTGTGGGAGTTTAAGGTATTGGTTTACAGTTGCTGTATCTTTGATATGAGCTCTTCCTATAACAGCATATCCATATGGTTGTCCATTTTGATCAACACTTGGTTGTAAAACAGAGAATAGGGAGGAACTTTTCGCTAAATCGGAACGGCTAAGATTTGTAGTGTCTTTACCCTCTTTTTCTTTTAGCATTTGAACTAGGTCTTCACTCTTCGCTTTCTCTTTTGTGGTTGATTCTTTCTTTTGTTCAGTTGATGAGGCCTTTGTAATATTTTTTGCTGTTTCGTTCAGATTTTGTTCAGCCTCCTTTATCTCAATGATCTTAGAATTTGCAGCTACTAGGAATTGAAAAATCTCAGTATTCTCATAGGTTTCCCAAAACTCTAAACTAGCTGTTCCTTGAAGGAGTTTTCTTACGCGTTCAGGCTCTTTAACACCAGGGAGTTCAACAAGAATACGCCCAGAATTTTCGAGTTGCTGAATATTAGGCTGTGCAACACCAAACTTATCGATACGGGTACGGATAATGTTAAAGGAGTTTTTAATCGCGCCATCGGCCTCTTTACGAATAATATCAAGAACCTCTTTATTCGTTGAGTTGTATGAAATTCTATCGCGCAGTTCAACAGTATTGAAAATTGCAGCTAATTTTACATTTGGAGCAATTGATTCGAAGGAACTTCCAAAACGGGTAATAAAATCCTTACTTGCATCCATATTTTGAGCCATTTCAATGGCTTTTAGGAATGAAGGATCGGTGCTATTATTGGAAAGTGACTTTATAAGGTCAACAACCGATATTTCCAAGGTTACGTTCATCCCTCCCTTGAGGTCCAAGCCAAGATTGATCTCACGCTCTTTGCATTCCTTGAATGTATACTTACGAACCCAAAGGAAATTGTAAACAGTTTCGGTTTTTATTGAATCTAAAAAATGTTCTTGCTTAGCAGTCAGATCCTTTTGGTCGCCTTTTTTTGCATGCTTATTAGCAAATGCCAAAGCATTCTTCTCTACTCGTTTGGTTACATAAGTAAATGAAAGCTGGTAGATACATACCAGTGCTAATGCAATAGCAATAAATTTTATCGCACCTTTATTCCGCATTTGTTCTCAGTATTAATGAATTGAATATTTACTCTTTTCCGAAAATTATCGGGCAAATATATTACTTTTTTTGAGATATGATACAATAGACTTGGGGCTACACAGTAAACTTTTATTGTTGATAAAATATAATGTACAGGTAATGTATTAAGTAATCAATTGAAATAAAGCGGTATAAAGTTTAATGTTTTACAGAAACGGTCAAATATTTCTTCTGAAAATCGATTTTTTTTACTTTTTTAAGTAAAAAATCGCAGCCGATTAAACCTCCGATCGTTTTCCCGGTTAGATTTTTATAAACTTCATTAATTGCATTCAAATCGGCAGTTAACGATTGAATATTTTCGAATACAACCCCTTCAAGAGTTAACCTTGAAATATTGAATAGTTCAACAGGAATCTGCTCCGCTGACAATCCTGTTGCCATAGGATTTTCGGCTCCCATCGATAGCTTTTCTAATTTACCCGCAAAGCATTTATCTATTATGGTTCGGGAAGCACCTGTGTCAATAATTAGCGTTACATCAACATCCTCAATCTTGCCATCAATAACGATGTGGTAGCTCTGGTTTTCAAGTTCAACAATTTGAAAGGGAATTCTTTGGATCATACACTGGAATTTTGAATCTCAAAAGTAGGATAATACCTCTTACCAAAACCATACAAGCTTATTTTGTTTGAATTACAATAGTATTCTAATATGGCTCCAACATAAATCAGTGAAATTTAAACTTTGTGAAGCAAAACTACTAAGTAATAATGATCCAGAGTTTCGTTGAGTGAGTACATTGATAAGTAGTTAAAGACAAAATTCAAACGAGAAAACTGCAATACTGCATCACTGCAATACCGCAAACAATCAATTAGCATCGAGTTCTAATGGTTATTGCTGATTCAGTTATTCATTTATAATTGAACCATTATAGATAAATCCGAATTTAGTATATTGGACTACTGAAACATCGAATGATTTGAAAAATAACAGATTATATTTGATTACATTTAAAACTTAAATAGCGTAAATGCGATACCAATCCCTTAGAACCAAACTTTTTTTTTACTCCATGATATTCTGTTTTACTGGAGTGGTTCTGGTTGGAGCATATTCATATTTTACTGCACGCGAGGCGCTTATTCAACGTACATACCAGCAGTTGATTTCATTAAAAGAGGAAAAGAAAACTAGAGTAGAGTCCTTTTTTAAGGAGAGAGAAAGGGATCTGAAGTTCTTGTCCACCCACGATAATATTTTAGGCTTATTCAGAGTTTTTAACGATACTGATGATTTTAAAAAGTTTGAGAAGAAAGGTTCTGCTCTGGTAAATAAACAATTGGTTGAATATTTATCTGATGCTAATGTTTACACCAGTTTATCGTTAGGATTACCTAATAGTATGATTCATTCGTACAAGTTGGGTTCATTAGGAATAATATCAGCCTACTACTCCTCAAATCTGCAAAATTCATTGCTTCTAGATCTTTATCAGAAAGCAGTAAGCCGCAAAGCAGTTGTTTTGCGCGACCTAACCAAAAGTTCTTTGGTCAACGACTATACATCAATTATAGCCTCACCAGTTTATGGCAGCGATAGCACGCTGCTTGGTGTAATATTTCTCGAAATTTCGGATAAAGCCATCAATAACATTATGGCTGAACAGATATCCGATAAGGGATTAGGGCAAACTGGTGAGGTTTACCTTGTAGGAAGCGATAATCTTCTGAGAAGTTCATCGCGGTTTTTGGAGAAATCCATTCTATCCGTTAGCTATAACTCCCAAATCGTGACCCTGGCAAAAGAGGGGCGATCAGGAGTCGAGAAGACCCTTGATTATCGAAATCAAAAGGTATTGAGCGCATATGGCCCAGTAAATCTCGATGATTTAGGTTGGGTTATTGTTGCTGAAATGGATTATCGAGAGGCTATTCAGCTTATTCTTGTTCTCGGTGAGCGAATACTTCTTATCGGCGTTTTGGTTTTTATCTTTCTTACGGTTGGTGTATTTATACTAAGTAAAAAAATTACAGCCCCATTGGTAAGGCTAATGGAAACAGCTAAAAAGGTTGGCGATGGTCGATTTGAGCAAACGTTACCAATCATCTATCACGATGAGATTGGAATGCTTACGCAGGTTTTTAACAAGATGATTCTTCAAATCAACCATACCACAAGCAGTTTGAAGGAGCGCGAGCAACGTCTAACCCATTTTTATAAAGCAACCATCGATGGAATTGTTCTTCATAAAACAGGTGCACCTGTTCTTGTTAACCATGCCTTAAGCAGTCTTACTGGTTATGTAGAGGAAGAATTAATAAAGAAATCGCCTCAAGATTATCTTATAATTGATGAAGA
>JAYTVX010000273.1:0-15336 GCA_043743775.1 Bacteroidales bacterium
GCTCCCTTAATGTGAGCTTTCCATGCCGCTGATGCGTTTGAATTTAGCGCAAGTGTTGATAGGTAGTAAATGGTACCATACCCTCCGGTAGCGAGAACAACAGCATGGGCTGAGTGGCGTTCAATTTCACCGGTGACCAAATTTCGGGTTATTATTCCACGGGCTTTGCCATCGACAACTACAATATCCATCAAATCTCTACGTGGATACATTGTAACCGTTCCAGCCTTTATCTGTCGTGTTAACGCCGAGTAGGCGCCTACAAGACATTGTTGCCCTGTTTGCCCTTTGGCATAGAATGTTCGCGATACCTGAACACCACCAAATGAGCGATTGTCGATTGTTCCGCCGTAATCGCGGGCAAAAGGAACACCTAGAGCAGTGTAATGATCAATAACAAGATTACTTACTTCGGCTGCACGATAAACATTTGCTTCACGGGCACGAAAGTCTCCTCCCTTAATCATATCGTAGAATAGACGATAGACGCTATCGTTATCATTTTTATAGTTCTTCGCAGCATTGATACCACCCTGAGCGGCAACTGAGTGTGCTCTACGTGGACTATCCTGATAGCTGAAAACCTTAACATTGTACCCTAGCTCACCAAGCGAAGATGCTGCTGATGATCCACCAAGACCTGTACCAATTACAATAATATCAAGTTTAGACTTGTTTGCAGGATTAACTAGTTTCAATGCAGCTTTGTGCTTAGTCCATTTATCGGCTAATGGGCCGTCGGGTATCTTTGAGTTTAGTTTGCTCATATCTTAGGATTATTTCAGGATTAGAAAATATAGTGGGATAATGGAAAACCCGATAGCAATTACTAGAGCATAGATGTATGCAACGGTTTCGAGGCGATTTATCCATGCTTTATTGTTCCATCCAAGGGTCTGAAATGCTGCCCAAAAGCCATGGCTTAAATGGAACCCAAGCAGTATCGCACCTGCGACATAAATCAGGTTATACCACCAGTAGGAGATAAATAGCCCAGAAACCAATGAAAAGGCATCCTCGATGTGGGTTAACCCGTTATCGTAGGAGAGGGAGGGTACTTCACCAAACTTTATCTTCCAAAAGAAATTGGCTAGATGTAGTACAAGGAATACTAGAATTGTACCTCCAAGTATGTACATATTTTTGGATGCCCATGAAGTTACCCCGTTTGACGAAGTTTGGATATACCCAATTGGTCGAGTTTTTCGATTCATTAGGGTTATAATACTCGCATAGATGATGTGAATGATGAACCCAATGGCAAGAATTGGTTCAACAATTTTAATGGCTGGGTTGGTCGCCATAAAGTTGGCGGCCCGATTAAATGCTTCGCCATTTCCCGTAAGTAGCATTAGATTTACGATGAGATGAACTAGTAGAAACATCATCAGGAATAAACCCGATATGCTCATTATTAGTTTTCTACCAATCGAAGAGTTGAAAATCCCATTCATAGGTTTTGGATTTATTTTAGTTGAAACAAGTTAAGTTTTTAAATTGGCTAAGCGTAAATTTTCAATAAAAAAACAACAACATCCTATCAATCCGTAAGTTTGTGGGCAGCTTTTGGGATGATAGATATCAATGAAGTTTAAGTTGCAGGTATTGAGTTGTTTAAATTGAAAGTAATAAATGGGGTATGCATATTAAGGTTATTTCTATATTAAATTTATTAGCAAGTTGAATCCATAATTTAGCTATCAAGCTATTTATGGGTTTGAGATTGTCTTTGCTATAATTCAACTTCGATAATTGGCGTATTGTCAAAATGATTCAAATAATATATTGAATCTCTGAGCTCCTTTCTTAACTTTCATGAACAAACCTAAACTTATTCGCTATGAAAAAGTTCTTACCCTTTTGCTTTCTTTTACTATTTGTAACTGCAGCGGCTCAGGAAACCATAACACTAAAGTTTGTAAGGCCTGCTAAGTTTCAAGGATCGGGGATGAAGATTCGAATCATTATTCAGGATAACGAGTATATACTTAAGAACGGAAGTGAGATTTCCGTTAATGTAAAACCTACCTATACCACATCGTTGAGAATTGATTGTAAAGCGATGATGGGTGGTCAAACAGTTTTTTATCTAAAACCTAAGCCAGGTCAAAACTATGAATTTGAAGCGGGTGTGAAATTTAGTGGTCTTTACATTGACCTGAAAAGTGGTGAAGAGGGCAGTGGTATGCAGCAGGCAGATAGTTTATCGATGAAATTAAGCGGGGGTAAAGTGGGAACAGGGATAATCAACCAATCCCAAAGTATTCGGGATGAATGGATACAAAGAGGGGGTAAGATCAGGTATTATTCGGTGATGTTAACCGGAATTTATTTTAGTCTAGATATGAAAGATGTTGGAAAAATGCATGGTTATGGTGGTGGTTATTCGGCATACATGAACTGGTTAGACCTAAAAATACCTGATTTTAAAACGGGAAAGTCGAACTGGAGTTCACTTAACTATGGAATTGGATACGATTTTGTCCTTTATAGTTTTAATTTTAAAACTTCCACTCCACCAATTACTATGAAAATGACCATGACAACTCTGAATATTTTGGTTACAGGGAATATAGGTTATACATGGGGAATAGGAAAATTTAAAGATGAGGCAACATGGAGTGGTGTAGCGTTAACCCTTAAATATCGACCAGCATTAAATATTGCTTACACTGGTACATCTATCGAGATGAAGTCAACAAATCCTTTAATTCCAAGTAGTACAACAAGTTCGGGTGATGGCAATGTAAAATTTAACGCAGGTGGTGTTGGGTTCGATATAGACTTCGCCAGCTATAGCGCAACTGCTAGGAAAATTGCTCCTAAACCAAAATCTAAGTTTTCGTTTTTCATGCTACCTCCTGTAGGCGATAGTCCTTTGTTTATATCGTTAAGTTATGGTATTGTTTTTTATACAAGATAATATTGGATTTATTCGTGAAACTCAAACTTCAAGAACGAAGTGTCCCGATTATATCGGGATGTAAGTTGTACGAATTCCGATAGAGCAGCGTAACGGGATAAACGAGTATAATACTCCGCTGATTGCCGCGAAACCAGATAGAATTCTTTTTTGGATATTTCAAAAAGAGGAGTCTTACCAAAGGCTCCTCTTTTTGTTTTAGGTACTTTGAAAGATTTAAAATAACTTTGGTTTCATCTATACGTCGCAATAAAAAAGAAAGCAATGGACGATTATTTCATCTATAGCAATTGTAGAATTCACTATAGGCTAATTGGTCAGGGTAATTGTGTTGTTCTACTCCATGGTTACCTCGAGAATCTAAATATCTGGGATGGATTTGTTGATGAGCTATCCACGCAATTCAAGGTGCTATCTTTTGACCTGCCACAGCATGGTCAATCGAGTTGTGATTCAGAGGTTAGCTCTTTCGAACTTATGGCCAAAAGCGTTAATGCTACTTTGACTCATCTTAATATTACAAAAGCATTTATTGTTGGACATTCGATGGGTGGATATTTAGCTCTTGCTTTTGCAGAGCTATTCCCCAAAAAGACCGCGGGCCTTTGTCTCTTCCACTCTACCCCAAATGCCGATAGCACAGAAAAAAGAATGAACCGATTGGAGGAGGTTGAACTCGTAAGGAATGGCAAAAAAATATTGATTGTTGAAAACGGGATACCTCTTCGATTTGCCCAAAAATATCTTATAAACAATCAGTATCAATTGGAAAGAGCAAAGGAGATAGCATTAACAATAAGAGATAGTGAGATAATCGGTTCATTAATGGCCATGGCAACTCGGCCAGATCGTAACGGGGTAATTGAAAAAGCTACATTTCCAACGATGATGATTTTTGGGGCAATGGATAATCACATTCCGTTGAGCACAGCCAATACTTTAGCAATAAAGCATAAAAAAACCCGAATGGTCATTCTTGACAATTCGGGTCATATGGGTTTTATCGAAGAGCGGGATCAGGCGATAAAAGCAATCAAGTCCTTTCTGGCCGTTGTTTTTAGCTGAGCACCAATCCACCTCTGAACGCTTAGCGTTGGCGATAGCATTGATATTTTACTGCTAGTTTCTTT
Organism: Bacteroidales bacterium; assembly: GCA_043743775.1. Lineage (GTDB taxonomy): Bacteria > Bacteroidota > Bacteroidia > Bacteroidales > Tenuifilaceae > UBA8529. The sequence goes on from JAYTVX010000273.1 coordinate 4,054, forward strand.
CTTATTAAAATAGTCAATTGCCTTTTTCAGCGTTTCATCAATATCTAGAATATAAGGATAGAAACCATCAGAATCAATTATGTTTCGACCAATAACCGCTTTAAGCTGTGTTTCAAGGATAAGTTTCGAATGTTTAATCTGCTTTTCATTTGCAGGTACCCCGCTTCGTTGAGCGTATGCTACAAATTCATCAAGTAGGTTAAATCCATTGAGGTAATTCTTAACCGATTCAAAATCCTTAATGCTTCGTACCTCGTTCCGGTGCTTATCGGTAAATTCAAATGCGAAACGGTATATAAGATTACGATTAGAAACCTTTGAAAGGTAAGGGCTGATTCCATTGGTGTCTAATGGGATAAATAGATCGGGCATAATACCGCCACCTCCATATACGACACGACCACTGATTGTATGAAATTTAAGTGAATCGGTGAACTTGATGCTATCGGCTACCTGAAATTCTCCATGTTGATAACGGTTGCTGATATCGTTCATATAATCATCGTCACCACCAGCGTTGTAGTGCTTTTGAATACAACGTCCCGAAGGGGTGTAGTAACGGGCGGTGGTTAACCTTAGGGCTGAGCCATCTTTAAAGAAAACCTGCTCTTGAACAAGTCCCTTTCCAAAGGATCTGCGACCAATAATAGTTCCTCTATCATTATCCTGTAATGCCCCAGCAAGAATTTCGCTAGCAGAAGCAGAGAATTCATCGATAAGAATAATAACTTTTTCATCAATACAAGCACCCCCGGGATTAGAGTATATATTTTGTCGTGTTCTTGATTTACCCTGAGTATAAACGATTAGCCTTGTTGAATCGAGGAATTCATCGGCAATATTGGTAGCAGCATCCATGTACCCTCCACCATTTCCGCGTAAATCGACGATTAGTTTTTTCATGCCAGATACTTTAAGCTTTTCAACTGCCTCAAGAAATTCGTGGTAGGTAGTTTTTGCGAACGTAGATATTTTGATAAAACCAATATCCTTAGTGGGCATATAGCTTACTTCAACGCTGAAAATTGGAATTTTAGCTCGGGTAATTTCAAAATCAATTAGTTCGCTCACCCCTTTTCGTTTCACTCCAATCTTAACCTTTGTCCCAGTTTGACCCTTTAGTAGCTTGGGGACGCTATCGGCTGGAAATTTTACTCCAGCAACAACTCTTCCATTAATCTTAACTATTCGATCTCCGGCTAAAACCCCAAGTCGTTCCGAAGGACCACTTTTAACAGGATTGATAACTATTATAGTATCGCTCGACATGTTGTATTGAATTCCAATGCCATCGAAACCACCCTCGAGCGGTTCATTCATGCCTTGAAATTCCTTAGCTGGGATGTAGATTGAGTGAGGATCGAGGTTTTTTAATACTGCCGGAAGTGTTAATTCCACCAAGTTCGTCATGCCAACGGTATCAACATAATCATCCTCGATATACTTGAGCACACTAGTAAGTTTATCAGTTTTTGGATTAACGAGTAAACTTGTTCTACCAGCACCCTTGTTGAGTGTGAAACCAATGACAACACCTAAAATAAGAACAACCGCCATAACGATTGGGTAGATGATATCCTTTTTTCTATTCTCGTATTGCATAAATTAGTTTAAATTTATTTTATCAATATTTTAGAAACAAATCGATTCTCTAATTGTTTGCGAAATCCTTTCTGCTATAGATATGGAGATGCAAAGTTCAATGTAATCTATTCCTTTTTTATCAGTGTAGATAAGGGTTATTAACTCACATTTTCACTCCCTTAAAGTGTTTTAATCAATTTTTACAATTTCGATATTTGCCCTTTTCAAAAGATCAATCCCATCCGTTTTATGGTATTCGTCTTTATAAACAACCCTACGTATCCCCGATTGGATAATCAGCTTTGCGCACTCAACGCATGGTGATGAAGTAACGTAAAGGGTAGCTTCTTCGCTGCTATTATTCGATTTGGCAACTTTGGTAATTGCATTAGCTTCGGCATGCAGAACGTAGGGTTTTGTTATTCCCCCTTCATCCTCACAGATATTCTCGAAGCCCGAAGGAGTTCCGTTAAATCCATCGGAAATAATCATGCGCCCCTTAACGATTAAGGCACCAACTTGACGGCGTATGCAATAAGAATTTTTAGCCCATACCTGAGCCATTTCGAGATAACGACGGTCGAACTGATCTTGTCGATTACCGTAAGGATACAGCTCCTTTTTCATGATTAGCTGTTTAAAAAAAACCCTCTGTTTGAGGGTTTTTTTTGATTTGTACCCGGAGCCGGGATCGAACCGGCACGGTATTACTACCACTGGTGTTTGAGACCAGCGCGTCTACCAATTCCGCCATCCGGGCAGTAAATATAAGAACTTTGGGATGCGAAGATAGAAAGTTTATTTGGTTTGGGCAATAACAAGACCTATTGTTAACTCAAAATAACGTTAAATCAGTGAGACTATAATTATTAGAGTTGAAAACGAATAATAATTATAAAGTCGAACTGATCCCGATTGCAACGCAAATCGGGATCTCTGGGGTTATATTGGCTTCTCAGCACTCCTAAATTCGGTTCTTTACCGTTAGCGGCGATAAGAAAATAGTTTCCATTTAGATACCTCGACCGTTTGCGGTGAGGTAGTTTATTTCTGTTGATGAATTCTAATGTGTAGAAAAGAAGTTAAATAACCTTTTTTGCCATTGTGGGAACTATCAATTGCTTGGCAGTTAGGTATATTCCTTCAACATCAAATCCACACTCCTTGTAGAGCTGCTGTTGGGTTCCGTGCTCAACAAATCGGTCGGGAATACCAAGCCTCACTACTTTGGTGTTAAATCCATTATCATTCAACCATTCAACCACTGCGCTACCAAAACCTCCTGGGAGGCAACCATCCTCTACAGTTATAATCGTATGGAATTTTTGTCCTATAGCTCTGAGCAATTCCTGATCGAGGGGTTTGATAAAGCGCATATCGTATTGGGCAATACTAAATCCTTCAGATTCAAGTTGGTTTGATGCAGTTGCAGCAAGATTTCCGATATGGCCTATTGTTAAAATTGCAGTATCGTTACCCTCTTTAACAATCTGACCTTTCCCAATGGTCAGTTTGGTTAAAGGTTTTACCCAGTCAACCATAACACCAGAACCCCTTGGGTAGCGGATCGAGAATGGGCCACCACCCTCCAACTGAGCTGTGTACATCATATTCCGTAGTTCCTCCTCGTTCATGGGTGCTGCCACTATCATATTTGGAATACTTCGAAGGAATGAGATATCGTATGCACCATGGTGTGTAGCACCATCATCGCCAACTAATCCACCGCGATCGAGGCAAAAAACTACTTGAAGTTTCTGGATAGCAACATCGTGAATAATCTGGTCGTATGCCCTTTGCATGAACGATGAGTAGATATTGCAGAATGGAACATAACCTTCGGCTGCTAAACCTGCAGAGAATGTTACTGCATGCTGTTCGGCAATACCAACATCGAAAGTCCTATCGGGCATCAGCTCCATCATGATGTTCATGGAGCAACCGCTTGCCATTGCTGGCGTAACCCCAACTATTTTGCTATTCATGGATGCCAGCTCAACCAGGGTTCTCCCAAATACATCCTGATATTTAGGTGGCATCGGTTTATCGGGTATTACAACATAACGTTCACCAGTCTCCTTATCGAAAGTACCTGGAGCATGAAATAGCGTTTGATTCTCCTCTGCGGCAGTAAAACCTTTCCCTTTCACGGTTATGCAGTGAAGAAGTTTAGGCCCTGGGATATCTTTTAAATCCTTTAAAATCTTAGTAAGGTAAACCACATCATGCCCATCAACTGGTCCAAAGTACCGGAAACCTAGTGATTCGAAAAGATTACTTTGCTTTAGAAGAGATGATTTTATTGCTGTCTCAATTTTCTGAATTGTCGAGCGCGTCTTAGGTCCAACCTTATCGAGTTTACCCAGTAAATTCCATATATCCGTTTTAAATCGATTGTAGGTTTTGGAGGTAGTGATATCGAGAAGATACTCCTTCATAGCACCAACATTCGGATCGATGGCAATATTATTATCGTTGAGGATCACAAGTAGGTTCGATTTCTGAATCCCCCCATTATTTAACCCTTCAAATGCAAGCCCCCCTGTTAAGGAACCATCACCAATCACCGCTACAACTTGCCGATTTTTGCCCTCCTTCTGAGATGCAACGGCCATGCCCAGTGCAGCAGATATTGAGGTTGAGGAGTGACCTGTCCCAAACGAATCATATTCGCTCTCGCTTCGTTTTGGGAATCCGCTTATCCCCTTATATTTTCTGTTGGTATGAAAAATTTCTTTACGGCCTGTTAGGATTTTGTGCCCATAGGCTTGATGCCCAACATCCCATATTATCCTATCTTCAGGCGTGTTGAAGATATAGTGCAAAGCAACTGTAAGCTCAACAACCCCCAAACTCGCACCAAAATGCCCAGGATTCTCACATACAACATCGATAATAAACTGCCGCAGCTCGTTGCTTAATTGCACGAGTTGATCCGGTTCAAGTTTTTTTAGGTCGCTTGGATAATTAATCTGATCCAGCAAGGGGAAGCTTCCGCTCATAATCAACCTCGGATGTTTATCGTTTGCAAAGTTATAATAAATTAACCTGCAAAAACCTTTTTTGTTTAACGATGGGTAATCCGTATTATTTTATCTTTGCTATTATAGAATTTATAATGATAGCTAAAAATCCAGATATGTTAAAAATAAAGAATTCCCTTTACATCGGCTTGCTTATAGCATCTTTTCTATTCAGTTGTGTACCGGCCAAAGAGTTTCAGGCACTACAGGATAAAAATCTTAAATGTGAAGATGAGCGCGAAAAATACTCAACCGAGAATGAATCGCTCAACATAAGGGTGACTGAATGCGATACAAAGCTTAAGACACTTCAAAAGGAAGTTGATGTGCTTATTGCCGACAGTACTAACCGAACTGTTGAACTGAAGAGATTAAGAGAAGATTTCGAGCGTGTTTCTGCGAAATATAATGAGCTGCAACAGCTTCAACAGACCCTGATGCAGGGTAACCAGAAGGAGACCCGCAAGGTACTTAGCCAGCTACAGATCACTCAAAAAGAGCTTCAGGATAAGGAGGACGCTTTAAAGGAGTTGCAAAGAAAACTTTTACTCCGTAAGAGTAATCTGGATAAGATGCAGGCAAATCTCGACGACCTCAATAAGGAGCTCGTGACCCGCAATGCACGGTTGATTGAACTCGAAAAAATTCTACATAGCAAGGATTCCTTGGTAATGGCTCTTAAAAAGAAGGTAACCGATGCACTGTACGGTTTTGAGGGGAAAGGGTTAAGCATTAGAATGCAGAATGGAAAGGTTTACGTTTCCTTGGAGGAGAACCTGATGTTTAAATCGGGGAAGTACGATGTAGACCCCAAGGGAGCCAAAGCCCTAAAGCAGCTTATCCCTGTACTTGAGCAAAACCCCGATATCAATATAATGGTCGAGGGTCATACAGATGATGTTCCCTTCAAGGGGAGCGGAGTACTTCTCGATAACTGGGATTTAAGCTCCAAGCGCGCAACTACAATTCTAAGGATTTTAGTGACCGGAACAAAAGTCAACCCAGCAAGAATTACTGCTGCTGGAAGAAGTCAATACGTTCCACTCGATAAGAGTAAAACACCTGAAGCCCGCCAGAAAAATCGCAGGACAGAGATTATTCTAACTCCTAAACTGGATGAGCTATTTAAAATATTAGAGGCGAATTAAGCGTTAACGCTTATATATAGATTTAACCCTGAACCTGTTTCAGGGTTTTCTATTTCACCTCCATTTTTTGCTGAAAAGCTGATTTATGCTAAATTGCAGAGACAATCAAATCAATTGAAAAGATGAAAAGAGTACTTAAGATAACAGCAATTGTTGTTTTTGTTGGACTTTCAATTTTCCTAGCGATTCCTCGCAACCACTACATCGTAAGGGCATTAATTTACCAAAAACCTAAAATTGATAGTTATAAACTATTTCAGAATCGTACTGTATCCAAAGGCGAAGGCCAGGAATGGAGAGTTTCTGAAAGGTATAACACTTATAATTTTACTCAAGAGCAGCTTTCCTATTTCATATCCTACAAAACTGTTGCTTACCTTGTTGTAAAGGATACAATGCTTCTATCGGAAACCTATTGGGGAGGATATGGTAAGGATTCCTACTCCAACTCTTTCTCGATGTCGAAAAGCATTGTGAGCATGCTCATTGGTTGTGCCATACAGGATGGATATATTAAAAACATCGATCAACCCGTTGGCGATTTTCTCCCTGAGTATAAGGTAGGTGATAAGGCAAAGATTACCCTGCGAAATCTGCTAACGATGAGCTCAAATCTTAGCTGGGATGAATCGTATAGCAGCTTATTCTCGATCACCACTCAAGCGTACTATGGGAACGATATAAAAAGGATTGTTTTAAATCTTCATTCACAGGGAGAGCCGGGGAAATATTTTGACTATAGAGGTAGCGACCCACAATTGCTTGCGCTGGTTATTGAGGCAGTAACCAGAAAGAAATTATCGGAATATGCATCCGAGAGAATTTGGAAGCCAGTAGGAGCCGAGCACGATGCGCTATGGAGTCTTGATAAGAAGGATGGAACTGAAAAGGCTTCCTGCTGTTTTAACTCAAATGCACGGGATTTTGCCCGAATTGGTCAGCTCATGCTTAATGGTGGTAAATGGAAAAGAGTTCGCCTAATCCCCGAGTGGTACGTAAAGGAGGTTGCCAAGCCTGTAAGTGAACTTACTGATATTGAATTAAATCAACCCAATCAAAGGTATGGCATGCAATGGTGGTGCTTGAAATATAATAATTTTAGCATTTTTTATGCACGCGGTATCCTCGGGCAGTATATATTTGTCATCCCGGAATTAAATGCAGTGATTGTTCGTTTGGGGCATAAACGAAACGATGTTAAGATCGATGGACACCCCGAGGATGTTTATAGGTACATTGATTTTGGGATTGATATTATTAATAAAAGTTCGAAATAAAATTATCGTTTGATATTAAAATCGTTGTTGATATGCACGAAGAGAACTACTCGTTAATGGAGAAACTCCGGGTTAAGCTGTTGGCTTTCCCATCCGCAGAACTTTCTGTATTCGATAAGGGCAAGAAAAAGTTACTCAATATATTTAGCCAGGATCAGGTGGAGTATGTGAACGATAAGCCCGATATCCTGATGTTCTTAACAGGTGGTTCAGAACGAATTGCCATTAACTCGGTTCAAGAGTATAAGTTCTACCTAATACTAGCTACCCGAGAGAATAATTCGTGGGCATCAGCAACCGAGGTTAAGGCATGGATGAATCAACATAATATTTCATCAATGCTCATTAACTATGAGGATGAGAATGTCGTTGAGTTGATCAATGATTTTTATAATGTAAGGAACGGCGTTCGACGTTTGCATGGTCAACGATTGGGTTTGGTCGGTAATCCATCCGATTGGTTGGTTTCGTCAGTAGTAAGTCCATTTATTATGCAAACTAGGCTCGGGATTGAGCAGGTAGATATCAGTTGGAACGATATTATTCTTGATGAAATTAAGCAGGTTGCACCCGATTTTACATCGCTTTTTAATTCAGAGAATTCAAACGAGATCTTTGAAAGCGGTAGGATTTATGAGGGTTTAGCATCACTAGTTCCCTTCTATAAACTAAATGCACTATCGGTTGAATGTTTCTCGCTGGTTAACCAAACTTGCCATACAGCATGTCTCGCACTTTCAAAGCTCAATCTCGATGGACTCCCTGCTGGCTGCGAAGGCGATACTTGCAGCGCTGTTGGCTTGATGGTTGGGAAAGAGGTTTGTGGAATTATCCCCTGGATGGCAAATACCGCTTTTATTAATGGTGAAAAAGCCCTTTTCGCTCACTGCACCGCCCCTGCCAATTTATATAAAAAGTTTAAAACCGATACTCACTACGAAACCGACAAAGGGCTAGCACTTTCTGGTGAATTGAAAGGGGAGATAGTCACAATTTTCAGGTTAGACAATACTTTAAATAGAATGTTTATCACCCATGCTAAGGTTACCGATCATCCAAAGAGTAAAACTGCCTGCAGAACCCAACTCGAGGTACAGTTGAATAGCACTGCACAAGATTATTTCTTAAATAATCCCTTTGGAAATCATCATCTTATTATACCTGGAGATTGGACGAAACGATTGAGCTTGGCTGCAAAACTGCTAAGAATGGATGTGGTTGAATAGAAAATGAAAAGGATCGGAGACCGATCCTTTTTATTTTCTCAAACAGTGAGAATTTCTTTTTCTTTTCGATCTAAGTGCTCCTCAATATTTTTGTTGAAGCTATCAGTTATTTTCTGAATCTCAGTTTCCGAATCCTTTGCTAGATCCTCAGCGAGGCCATTCTTTTGTAACTTTTTAATCTCTTCAATGGCATCTCTTCGGGCGTTACGAACGCTCACGCGAGCATTTTCGCACTCGTGTTTAACCTGTTTAACCAAATCTTTACGTCGCTCTTCGGTTAATGGGGGAACCATTACTCGAACAGTTTCGCCATTGTTCTGGGGGTTAAACCCAAGGTTAGCCGCCATAATAGCCTTCTCAATGGGCTCAATCATCTTCTTTTCCCAGGGTTGAATGGCAATTGAGCGAGCATCTGGGCTACCAACACTTGCAACTTGTAAAAGAGGCGTTGGTGTTCCATAATAGTCGACCATTACACCTGAAAGCATGTTGGGGTTTGCGCGACCAGCTCTAAGCACTTTAAGCTCATTGTCGAGGTGATCTATTGCTTTTTGCATCCTATCTTTTGCTATGTCAATACATAGATCGGCATCTTCTTCTATCATAGTTGGAAAACTTTAATATTCAGAACTAAAATTATCTAATTTTTAACTAATGTACCAATTTTTTCACCTAAAATCAATTTTCGTAAATTTCCAGGGGTGTTCATATCAAACACAATAATGGGTAAATTATTCTCGCTACACATCGTGAATGCAGTAAGATCCATGATCTTTAATTTTTTATCGTAGGCCTCTGAAAAGGTAATGGTATCGAACCGTTTGGCCGATTTATCCTTTTCTGGATCTGCAGTATAAACCCCATCAACACGGGTGCCTTTAAGTAGTGCTTCAGCTTCTATCTCTACTCCACGAAGAGCCGAAGCTGTATCGGTTGTGAAAAAAGGATTTCCTGTTCCACCAGCCAGTATTGCAACATATCCATTTTTAAACGATTCGAGAACTTTTGCTTTGGTGTAGAGATCCCCAACAGGTTCCATCTTTGTTGCAGTAAAAACCTTTGCTTTCCCACCTTGACTCTCGATGGCGCTCTGAAGAGCAATACTATTGATTACTGTGGCTAGCATTCCCATCTGATCCCCCTTAACGCGATCGACCCCTTTGGAAACACCGCTTAATCCACGGAATATATTTCCTCCACCAATTACTATTCCAAGCTCAACTCCAAGCTCAGCAACTTCTTTTATCTGTTTCGCGTAGCTCGTTAGGATTTCGCTATTAATACCATAACTATCGTTGCCCATAAGGGCTTCACCGCTAAGTTTTAACAGTATTCGTTTATATTTCGACATGGTGCAATGTTTTATGGCTATAAAGATATAATAAAAAAGCCTCGGGGAAACCGAGGCTTTCTATGAAATATAGAATTCTTTATCCGTTTAATGATACTCTCTTAAACGATGTTACTGTAAGATCTTTGTTAATTTGTTGTAGATGCTGACGAACAGTCACTTTATTGTCCTTTACAAAGTCTTGGTTAAGTAGAGTACTCTCTTTAAAGAATTTCTGAAGTTTACCTTCAGCAATTTTATCAAGAATATTCTCTGGCTTACCCTCCAAACGAGCTTGTTCACGACCAATCTCGAATTCCTTCTTGCAGGTTTCTTCAGAAACAAAATCTTTGTCAACTGCAACTGGATTCATTGCAGCAACTTGCATCGCAACGTCTCTTCCAACTTGTGTGTCAACATCAGCTTTGTTTAAGCCAACAAGGGTAGCTAGTTTGTTTCCTGGGTGGATATAAGGAATAACTTTAGCTGCTTCGATTTTATCGTAGAATGAAAGTTCGAATTTTTCACCCGTAACACCCGATTGAACCATCACTAGATCGCCAACCTTACGCCCGTCAATCTCTAATTCTTTTAGAGCATCGAGGGTGGCTGGTTTCTTTTCAAGGGCTAGATCAAGGATGCTCTGAGCAAGAGCAATAAAACTAGTATTCTTCGCAACGAAATCAGTTTCGCAATTAAGAACAATCATTGCACCTAGGCTACCAGAAGCGTTAGCTTTTGCAAGCGCAACACCTTCACCAGCATCACGGTCAGCACGTTTGTTAGCAATTGCTTTACCACGTTCACGGATAAGTTCAATGGCTTTTTCGAAATCACCATTCGACTCTACAAGGGCATTCTTGCAATCCATCATGCCTGCTCCGGTTGCTTTTCTTAGTTTTGCAACATCAGCTGCTTTTACTTCGGACATTGTATAATGAGTTTAATGAATTCTACAGTTGTTATTCTTCAACTTTTGTTTCTTCTTCCTCTTCGGCTTTTGACTCTTCAACCTCTTTCTTCTCTTCTCCTTCTACGTGTGCTTTTTTAACTTTACGGGCACGGGTATGGTGGGTTGGTTCGTCTTTATTCTCTTTAGCATCAGGTTCTTTTTCCTTCTCAGCTTTGCGCTCCTCAAGACCTTCTTGAATAGCCTTAGCCATGATGTCAACGATTAATGAAATAGATTTTGAAGCATCATCGTTAGCAGGAATTACGAAATCGATAAGAGTTGGATCACAACAAGTATCAACCATTGCAAACACAGGGATGCTTAGTCTCTTCGCTTCGCGAACAGCAATATACTCTTTCTGAACATCAATAACGAAAAGAGCAGCAGGTAACCTGTTTAGATCAGCGATTGAACCTAAGTTTTTCTCAAGTTTTGCGCGTTGACGGGTAATCTGGAGTTTTTCACGCTTTGACATGTTGTCAAAAGTACCATCGGTAGCCATCTTGTCGATAGTCGACATTTTCTTAACGGCTTTACGGATAGTTGGGAAGTTGGTAAGCATACCACCTGGCCAACGCTCAGTTACGTAAGGCATATTAACAGACTTTACGTGCTCAGCAACAATCTCTTTAGCCTGTTTTTTGGTAGCAACGAACAGAACCTTACGGCCTGATTTTGCAATTTGCTTTAGAGCAGCAGCAGCCTCATCAATTTTAACTGCAGTTTTCTGCAAATCGATGATG
>JAYTVX010000274.1:0-5210 GCA_043743775.1 Bacteroidales bacterium
ACTCTCCATTCAAAGCATTGAAACACGCAAGATCTCCTTTACCGCTCGAAACATACACCCAATTACCAACCACTGTTGGTGTACACCGACTCTCAGGATATGAATCAGTCCAAGCTCTTCCGTAAGGATTTTGCCATTTGATATTTCCGTTCAAATCCATCGCAATTAGAACATCGCTGTCACCTTTAAAGCCTGTAGTATAAATCATACTATTTGCAATAACTACGGAAGAATACCCTTTGGGTAAACCTTCAATTGACCAAAGCAGTTTTGGGCCACCAACAGGCCATTCGGTAAGCAATCCTGTTTCATTATACACCCCTGACCTTCCAAATCCTCTCCACTCCGAAACAACCTGTGCTGAAAGATCTGATTGGCATAAAAGCCAAAGAACAAGAAGTGAAATAATTCGTCTCATAAATTGATTTTATTTAGCAATAGAATACACCCACAATGAATTTGCATACCGGATAAAAAGACGTCCCTTATCGATAACTGGAATTGCAATATGATCTCTCTTCACCCCTTCAACTTTGAAATTACTTACTACTTCAAATCCTCTCTCAAGAGGTTTAATCAAAAGAACCTCGCCAGTATAAGTATAGCAATAGATTAAGCCATCGGCTGTGATTACAGACGCAGGAAAAATCGTTTTAACTGAATACTTTACTTCACCTGTTTTCCAATCTACACAAGAAAAATTCTTTGTTGCCCAATCGGATCCATAAATATTATCCCCCATCAATATAACACCTCCATGCTCTAAGTCGAAAAGTTTACTACGCCATACCTCAGTAACCGATTTACCATCATCCGATAGTTTTAGCATTACACTCCCATAATCCCAACCATTCATGGCAAAAATATACCCATCACGAAAGATAGGTGTATTAGAATGAATTCCATCGGGGTATTGAAGATCGTGACTCCAGACTAAAACCCCATTTTCAGGATTTAACGAAATAATTGACTTCGCTGTTATTGTCAAAAGATATCTAGTTCCTTTATACTCAATAATACGAGGAGAACAGTAAGCGCTAACCTCACCTACTCCTTTGCTTTTCCAAATTAATTCTCCTGTTTTTCTATTCAATGCAATTACATTGTTCTCTTCTCCTCCAGGAGTACAGAAGAGTTTATCACCATCGATTAAAAAATTCTCGGTAATCCCAAATTTAACCTCTCGCCCATTATACTGTTTATACAAATCAACTTTCCATAGAATATTTCCACTCTCGGCATCAAAGCAGGATACAACCCCCAATCCGCTTAGAACATAACCCAGTCCATCATAAATCAAAGGTGAGGAACGCACACCTGGAAAATTTACCGTCCACTCCTTCCCAAGAAGTTTCTTCCAAAGTAATTCCCCTGAATGATTAAACGCATACAAGTAGCTAGTACTATCGGTTGTTCCAGTAATATATACTTTCGTTGTAGTAACAGCAGCAGAGGTATATCCAATGCCTAAATTCTCGTATTTCCAAAGAAGTTTTGGTCCTCCTTCGGGCCATTGAGTCAGTAAATTCTTTTCAGGATAAATGCCATCACGATTTGGACCTCGCCATTGTGATATTTCTTGCGCATTGATATTAGAAAAAAAGAGCATTAGAATTATAAATAGAACCGAAAAATTTCTCATGTCAATTATTTTAAGGGGAAAAAATCCCAAAAGCTTGATTCTTCTTTCGGGATAATGCTATTAATATTTTAATTCACCACTATTGAGTAAACCATTAATGAGGTTCCGTGGCGAACATATAACTTTTTATCCTTGATTACTAGATGTGCCCAGTGTTGATTTGATCCATAAGGGACTTTAAACTTGCTCACAAAATTATAACCATCGGCTTTAGGTTCAGCAAGAGCTACATCACCTGTCTCGCTATAACAGTATAGCATTCCATCGGCAAAAATTATATTGCCTGATTTAGCAAGTTCTACAGAAGAGCCGAGTTCCTGTCCAGTCTTCCAGTCGAGAACCGACCATTTCTTACTCTTATCGCCTGAACCATACAGTCTTCCATTCAGTAATACGACACCACCCATTCGAGTATCCTGTAAGCCACTCCTCCAAACTTCCATTACATTACTCCCATCCGGTGAGAGTTTAAGCATCACGCCTCCTCTGCCATAACCGCTAACGCAGTAAAGAAAACCATCACTGTAAACTGGAGTATTGGCATGTACTGAATACTGATTTGTTTGCTCATGTTTCCACAACATATAACCATTAAAAACATCAATCCCAATGATTGAGTTTGCAGTCATAGTAACAAGTAACGTTCTATTAAGAAGTTTAATAATCATAGGTGAACAATATGCACTCTTCTCTCCATTCCCTTTGCTCTTCCATATCAGTTTCCCGGTATTTTTATCGAGTGCAATTACGTTTGCATCAACCCCTCCTGGAGTACAGAAAAGCTTATTTCCATCAATTAATAAATTCTCGGTAACACCCCAAACAATATTTTGTCCATCGTAGTCCTTCATTAAATCAACACTCCACAATACATTCCCCTTCTCAGCGTTTAAGCATACTACCTGACCAAAACTACTCATTTGATAGAGATTTCCATCAACAAACAAAGGGGTAGTCCGAACTCCAGGCCAACTCTCAGTCCATTCTTTTCCATATTCGGTTTTCCACAATAGTTTACCAGTTAGATTAAATGAATAGATTACACCCATCCCATTTATTGTACCAGCGGTATAAACTGCGTTAGAGGTAACTGTAGCAGATGAATGACCATCGCCAAGTTCATCGAAATGCCAAAGCATTTTCGGGCCATTTTCGGGCCATTGCTTGAGAAGACCGGTTTCGCTATAAATACCATCGCGATTCGGACCTCTCCACTGGATGCATTCCTGCGCAAATATTTGCAAGCAGAAAAGCAGAAGGGTAATACTGATTGTTAACTTTTTCATAGGAATCTTATATTATAAAAGTTGGATTGATAATCATCTGGATAGTTTAATAAGTAAACCCAATTTTATTAGTTCAATCATTCTTTTGAAATCAAAAAAATAAAAAATCCTAAACGGTGCTTCTTGAAAAGAGAATCAACACTCATTTAGGATAGAATTTATATATCTTTTCAACCTTTACTGCGAGAAGAAGAAGTTATTCAATTCGGAAATATCCTCAGGACTAAGAGTTGTTTTCTCATCAAAATAATCATCAATAGTTTTTAGCAACTCTGTGAATGATATATAACCATCATTATCGGTATCAACTGCCTTAAATTTAGCAGGTATAACACCAGGTGTAAATGAAATATTCCGAGTCCAGATTGGAGCAACGGGTACAACCTTGATCTCTTTTCTCAGCACCGCATTTTTATGCTCAAACATCTCGAAAAGTTTCTCTTGGCTTAGCTGCACTCCTTTATCATCAATAGTTGCTCCTTTAGGAGTATTCGCTTCTTGATCGATATAATCATAAACTCCGTCATTGTCAGCATCCAATGGGCATCCATAAATTGAATCAACGGCAACCCCATTAGGCGTATCGGGACATCTATCCATAACATCAAGGATTCCATCATTATCCTGATCGGCCAAAAGTACTTCGTAATCAAAATTATCTAAATCGGCGAACATCTTTTCAATCATAATGGTTTTAGGATCGGAGAAAAGGTCGAAGTTCATCGAGAAATAGGTAAAGGTAAAGATATCGTTATAACCCTTTCCCTTTAAACCGATACTTTTGGCAACCTTTGAATCATAGTTATCAATCACATCGGAAAGCGTATAATTGACCGTAGTTGCTACCCGCAAGCAAACCCTTTGGGATAGGTAAAAATCTAACCCGACCTCAACAGGTATAGAAAATGAGCTCTGGGAATAACTTCCCCTTCCATACAAATCCGCTCCTGAAAGGTCTGTCTCGAACTTTCTATCGTACGAAACAGGCTTGGCACGCCAAGCATCAGCTCCGCTCTGGCTAAAATCACGCATAGTTCCATCTGACCAGAAATGGTAGTAACCCGAGGTTCCATCACTTTTCGTATACGACAAGTCCCCTTTGGGACTAAAAAAAACTGGAGAAAAACCAACTGATATAAAAGGTCGAAATTGTTTAGAATTGCCAATAAGATGAGCAAATCCATACTCCATGGTAACACCAATTTGGAATAGGTCTGTAAAGAATGATGAATTGGGGTATATGGGATCTCCAAGTTTATCAATTGGGAGATCTGCTACAGGAATAGATTGCATTAACCTTGAGATATTGAAATCCTGTCCGCTAAGACTCCCCTTAAGAACAAAAATATTAAGTTTGAAGAAATTCTTTTTACCTACAAAGGTGGAAACATTAACTTTATATCCATTTCTGCCCGAGAGAACATTTGCACCAGGGTTTTTCACATCGCCGAAAAAACCAAGTACTCCAGCACCCAATGATATAACTGGTTTATATACAGGATTTTCAATTTCAACCTCTTCATTCAAGAGTTTTTTCCAATATTCATCATCCTCCTGAGCAACGCTAACCAAGCCGAGGACAGAAAGTAATGCCGTTAAAAATATTTTACAACTAAAACTCCTCAAATGCATGAGCGTTTATTAATTATTTACACCATTTCTGGTTGGTAATCATTAATGCCTCTTGAACGGTAATACGTGTTCCATTGTTATATGCTGCAACAAAAGCATCACCTATAGATGAAGTCTTCCATAAATTAACCCGATAATCCCTTGCCTCCTTATATGCAGGAAATGAACCAACGGAATATTTATACCAACCTTCATGCTCCTCTGTTCTAATCTCTAAAGGTATCTTATACTTTCTGAAATAATTTTTAATATCAACAGGTCTATGACCAGCGGCTATTTGCACCCTATAGTAAACACCTTTTTCAGGTTCAAGCATATACGGTTTCAGATCAATAACTCTTTTGCTGGATATTTGCTTTTTATCCTCAATCTTTTGGTACTTAATAGCAATCGCCTTCCCTCCATCAACTCCGGGTTCAGTATAGGTATTACTTGATGGCTGTCCCTCGTTGTTCTGACCTGATGATGAAAAATTTGAAGCTGGAACTGATGCTATAATACCCTCAAGATTTTTAGGATCAAGATTAGATAGATCAACTTCCTTCTGAGTTATATCAATTACTTGGGTTGCTTCATTGATTATAAAGGAGAATGTTCCTTTAAGCGATAACTGCTTAACATCCTTTTTATTAATTGGAATCAACTTATAA
>JAYTVX010000275.1:0-26757 GCA_043743775.1 Bacteroidales bacterium
AACGTATAAATCAGTATTAGTAAGTATGCTCCCATTAAAGTTAAGGATATTGCTATTCCCTGATGTAAAACGAACAATAGGCTTCCCATTAACAATAGAGGTGATGAATCGAGGACGTTGAGCCGGAACAGCTTGCGTTGCATTATTTCCATTACCGGTTATGTCGGTCCAGGTAACAACGGGGTCGTTATTTAATAAAGGTAGTGTTGATGCATCAAGCCAAAGAATATTTTTTGCTACTCCTCCAACGCCCGTGGCGTTTCCAACACCCCCAGGGCCAGATTGAGAAAATGAACTAATTGATAAGACTATCGATGACAGAAAAACTGTAAATCTCCTTAATATTGTAAGTAATAGTGATCTCATTTATAGGGTTCTAATTCAAATTGGGTGTAATTTTAAATTAAAAAAATAAAACAACAACCAAACCAATAACAATAAATGTCTGTAATACACGAAAATACAATAAATAACGAACTTACAAAGTCCGTTATTGGACAAATGTTAACCTAAAGTATTTATCACAAAGGTAATTAGTTAAGTTTAACGGGCGATTAATAAATTAGCTGCTTTGGTGGATATCGTCAGATTTTGGATGAAATACGTAAATCATTGTATGAATGAATGATAGTTCAACCACAAAACAGATGATTTAGTGTCTTCCGTAAATAAAAAATGTTATTTAAAATGTTTTGGTTTAAAAAAAAAGCATAATTTTATATTCAATTATTAACCTTAAAAAAACTATTATGATAAAGAGAATTACTTTATTGGTAGCAGTTGTTGCTTTGTCAACAGCAGTATTTGGCCAAATGACCTTTGGTGTTAAGGGTGGGTTAAATATGACAAACATGAAATTTAGTGCTAGCGGATCTAGTGTTTCTAATAAAACCCTTGTAGGGTATGAGGTTGGCGGTTTTGCAAATTTTAGCATTAACGATAAAATGACATTCCAACCAGAGCTTCTCTTTGCACAATATGGTTGCAAGTTGGATAAAAATCTTTATGGAACGGAAATGACCTGGAAAATGAATTACATTTCCATTCCTTTGATGTTTAAGTATGCTATGGGTGCTATCAATTTACAAGCAGGCCCACAGCTAGGCTACCTTCTTTCTTCAAAAGTTGATGGTAACGATGCTATGGACGGTATGGCAAAACTTGATTATGGGATTACTCTCCGTGCTGGATACGAAACCGAGAGCGGTTTGGGTCTTAATGTTGGTTATTATTTTGGTTTAGCAAACTTGAACGATGACTCTACGGTAGACATGACCATTAAAAACAGTGGCCTTCAAGTAGGTGTTTCTTACAAGTTCAAATAGTTGACCGATAAATATTATTAATGGGAGGCTGTTCGTTTCGAACAGCCTCTTTTTAATTTTACTCGCGCTATCATAGTTTTAAGCCCTTTCAGAGTTAACTCAGAATAATCGAACCAATTAAAATCGTTTTTGTAACTTTGACGACCCAATGGAATAGAAGATAAGGGAATCATCAATAATAAAATGATCAAACCTTATCGATGGAAAAATAGAGGCTGTTTTTTACTCCAACACTCCATTACTCCAAGGTTCCATAATCAAAATATATATAATTAATATTAATACACAACGCTATGTTTTCAGGAATTGTTGAGGAACCCGCCAAAGTGGTTGGGCTGTTAAAGGAGAAAGAGAATCTACACATTACCTTATCCTGTTCTTTTGCCGATAGCCTTAAGATCGATCAGAGCATATCGCATAACGGGGTTTGCTTAACCGTAGTGAAAAAGGAGGGGAATACATACACCGTTACAGCCATTAAGGAAACGCTCGATAAATCAAACCTTGGGCTTCTTAAAATCGGTGATAAGGTTAACCTTGAACGAAGCATGAAGATCGATAGTCTACTCGATGGGCATCTGGTTCAGGGGCATGTTGACCAAACAGCAGTGTGTACTGAGGTTAAGGAAGCTGATGGAAGCTGGTACTTTACCTTTAGCTACGATTCGAAGATTGGAAACATCACCGTTGAGAAGGGCTCTGTGTCGGTTAATGGCGTAAGCCTAACGGTTGTAAACTCACAGGAGGGATCATTTCAGGTTGCAATAATCCCCTATACCCACGAGCACACCAATTTTCATGAGTTTAAGGTCGGGACAGCTGTAAACCTTGAGTTTGATATCGTTGGGAAGTATATCGCAAGACTTCTGAAACAATACTTGGACTCTGGGTTACTTGGGAAGAGATAGGTATAAAAGGAGAATAGAGAGAAGGAGGAATGAATAAATGGAGGTTTCCTGAAGAGTCACTCCAATACTCAACTTATCAAGAGTTAAAGAAATCAATAAACGATTCTACATTTACCCCTCAATCCCCTAAAGGGGAAGTCCGTGCGCAGGGTTGCCCCATGGCTACCGACAGGCAGGCTTTAGGGGTTAGGGGTCAAGTGGGGAAGCGTAAATTTATGATTAACATAACACTAGTTTAGAAATGATGTTTGTAAACTAAACCCACATTCCAGTTTATGAAGATTCCTTTACGTAAAGAGATTGCCATCTACATCTCATTAACGGCCTCAATCATATCGGGGGTGACCATCCTTCTTTTTTTGGGCGGGGATAAAGAATACGTTTTTCTTTACCCTATTGCCACCATACTGATTGTGTTCTGTTTGGTTTACATCATTACGAGTTCAATCCTAATAAGAGGGATCTCCGAAAGAGCCAAATTTTTATTCGAAAGCATTAGCAAACCACCCGAAAATATACCTGAAAAGGATACTTACAAAATAATTAGCGAAGTAAACCAAGAGATGCTATCCTTTGCCAGTAATCAAACCCGTGAGATTGATAGGCTTAAGGAGATGGAGAAGTACAGGAAAGAGTATATCGGAAACGTATCGCATGAGCTGAAAACTCCGATCTTTAATATCCAGGGCTATGTACTCACGCTACTTGATGGAGGTTTGGAGGATCCTTCGATTAACCGGAAATATCTTGAGCGGACCGAAAAGAGCATTAACCGCCTTATCTCGATTATTGAAGATTTGGAAACCATTTCAAGGCACGAAGCGGGTGAGCTAAAGCTTGAGTATGAGAATTTTAATATCGTTCAGCTGGTTGAGGAGGTTTTTGAAGCGCAGGAAATTCGGGCGAAGAAAAGGGAGATAAAGCTTCAATTCGATAAAAAGTACAAAAAGTCAGTTCTTGTTTGTGCCGATAAAATGAGAATTTTTCAGGTGCTCGCGAACCTTATAACGAATTCAATCTACTACGGAAAGGCAGGAGGTAAAACACAGGTTTCCATTTCAGCGGTTCGAAACAAAATCCTGATAGAGGTTAACGACGATGGTATAGGTATTGCACCGAATGATATCCACCGTGTTTTTGAGCGATTTTTCCGAGTCGATAAAAGCCGCTCTCGAGAACAAGGAGGAACGGGTTTGGGCTTAGCCATTGTAAAGCATATCATTGAGGCCCACAAGGAGACGATTCGGGTAAAGAGTCGATTGAAAAAGGGTTCCTCATTCATCTTTTCGCTTCCCGTCGCATGTGTTGGTGAACGTGAGGTTTGACATTTAAAAAACCAGAGTCATCTTAACTTTTCACCTGCCATTTTACAATATTGTTTCCTAAAAAAAGGAACGCTGATTTGAGCGGATTTTCAATCGCTGATTTGAGCGGATTGATAAAGAAATCGGTGAAAATCAGCGGTACTTTCTATCTGCATAATCAGCGTTCAAATCCCTCAGTTTGATTTTCTCATTCAGAAGCATATCTTTGTGAGTTTTTAATACCGATTTGCTATCTGAAATGCACTTTTTTGCAAAGCAACAAACATCTAGCATATCGGCATTTACCACTTTAATCGTTCTAAGACGATTGCATTTATTAGAACGAACATTGGTATAATTTAATAATTCGTGTAATTTGATTTTTCAATGAAGCCTAAATTTCAAGAGTACAAAGGATTAGATTTGTCGCAGGTGAATAAAGATGTGCTGAAGACCTGGGAAAAGAACGACACGTTTCATAAGACCTTAAGCACCCGAAAGGGGCATTCCGCATTTGTTTTCTACGAGGGCCCACCATCAGCGAACGGAATACCTGGTATCCATCACGTTATGGCGCGCTCAATTAAAGATATTTTCTGTAGGTATAAAACCCAAAAAGGATTTCTCGTTGAACGTAAGGCAGGTTGGGATACCCATGGCCTACCCGTTGAGCTTGGCGTTGAGAAGATGCTCGGCATTACCAAGGAGGATATTGGTAAAAAAATAACTATCGAGGAGTATAATAACGCCTGTAAGAAAGAGGTGATGAAGTACACCGATCTTTGGGAGGAGCTGACTCTTAAGATGGGTTATTGGGTCGATATGGAGCATCCATACATCACTTACGACAACCGTTATATCGAAACACTTTGGCATCTACTTCAAAAGCTGTTCGACAAGGGCTTGATCTATAAAGGAAAAACCATTCAACCCTATTCACCTGCTGCCGGAACGGGATTAAGCACCCACGAACTCAATCAACCCGGTTGCTATCGCGATGTAAAGGATACTACGGCCATTGCTCAGTTTAAGGTGATCCGCAATGCTAAAAGCGAATTCATGTTTAAGGGAGTCAAGGATGATTTGCACATTCTCGCTTGGACGACAACCCCTTGGACTTTGCCATCCAATACTGCATTAGCGGTAAACCAGTTCATTCGTTACGAGATAATTCGCACCTTTAATCCGTATAGTGGCGATCCGGTTACAATTGTTCTTGCAAAAGATCGAAGAGAAAATTATTTACCAGCGGCCAACGCTGAGTTGAGTTTAGAGGATTATAAACCTGGCGATAAAAAGATTCCCTATAAGGTAATTGCTGAATATTCCGGAGCAGAGCTAACCGGGGTAAACTACGAGCAGCTTTTCCCGTGGGTTAAACCCGAAGGCGATGCATTTAGGGTTGTAACTGGCGATTTTGTTACCACCGAGGATGGAACTGGAGTGGTGCATATTGCCCCAACCTTTGGTGCTGATGACGATAAAGTTGCAAAGATTGCTGGTATTTCGCCACTGATTTTACGCGATAAGAATAATAACCCTGAACCCATGGTCGATCGTCAGGGACGATTTTATAGAATTGAGGATTTAGATCCTAAGTTTGTTCAGGAGTATATCAACATCGATTTATATAAAGAGTTTGCTGGAAGATTCGTTAAAAACGATTACGATCCAACCTTAACCGACGAGGATACATCACTTGATGTCGATTTGGCCGTTAGTTTAAAGCAACAGAACAAGGTATTCCGTATCGAGAAACACGTTCACAGCTATCCACATTGCTGGCGAACCGATAAACCGATTCTTTATTACCCGCTCGATAGCTGGTTTATACGTACCACCGCTCTTAAGGAGAGGATGCTTCAGCTGAATGAAACGATCAACTGGAAACCCCAAAGCACCGGAACCGGAAGGTTTGGGAAGTGGCTTGAGAATCTTGTCGACTGGAATTTATCCCGCTCACGTTTCTGGGGAACCCCACTACCAATTTGGGCTACCGAGGATCGCAGCGAGATGATCTGCATCGGCTCTGTTGCCCAGATGAAGGCAGAATGCGAAAAGGCCGTAAAGGCTGGTTTCATGGAAAATAATCCTTTGGAGAAATATAACGAAGGCGATTTTACCGAGGAGAACTATGGCTCATTCGATTTGCATCGACCATTCGTTGATAATATTATATTCGTTTCCCCAACAGGGAAGAAGATGACCCGTGAGCTCGACCTTATCGATGTTTGGTTCGATTCAGGAGCAATGCCATACGCACAGGTGCACTACCCATTTGAAAACACAGCTGATTTTGACAAGGTTTTCCCTGCCGATTTCATTGCCGAAGGGGTCGATCAAACCCGTGGTTGGTTCTTTACTCTGCACGCCATCTCAACCATGCTTTTCGATTCAGTATCGTTTAAGAATATCATCTCAAACGGACTTGTGCTCGATAAGAGTGGTAACAAGATGAGCAAGCGTTTGGGTAACGCGGTTGAACCTTTTGAGGTGATTGAAAAATATGGGTCCGACCCATTGCGCTGGTATATGATTACCAACTCACAGCCTTGGGATAACCTCAAGTTTGATATCGAAGGGGTTGATGAGGTGAAACGTAAATTCTTCGGAACACTCTATAACACCTACTCTTTCTTTTCGCTCTATGCAAATGTCGACGGATTCACCTACAGCGAGGCTGAAATTACAGTAAAAGATCGCTCCGAGATTGACCGATGGATACTATCGATGCTGAACACCTTGATCAGAGATGTTGAGGATTCCTATGAGAACTATGAGCCAACAAAGGCTGGTAGAGCAATTCAGAATTTTGTTTCTGAGCATCTAAGCAACTGGTATGTTCGGTTGAATCGTAAACGATTCTGGGGTGGTGAGTATGGTCAGGATAAAATATCGGCATACCAAACACTATATGCTTGTATTGAAACTGTTTGTCGACTTGCAGCCCCAATTTCACCCTTTTATACCGATCAGCTATTTACCGATTTAAATAAGGTTACAGGAAAGCATAAGGATGAAAGCGTTCATCTTTCTACATTCCCGCAATATGATATCGATTTAATCGATAAAGCACTGGAGGAGAGGATGGAGATTGCGCAGAGCATCAGCTCTATGGTGCTTGGTTTGCGTCGTAAGGTTAGCATCAAGGTTCGTCAACCGCTGAGCAAGATTATGGTTCCAATTCTCGACGAGAATTTCCGTCATCAACTTTCCGCCATTGAACACTTGATAATATCTGAGGTTAATGTTAAAGAGCTGCAATACTTAACCGATACGAAAGGAATTTTAGTAAAAAAGATTAAGCCTAACTTTAAGGAGCTGGGACCACGATTTGGGAAATCAATGAAAGCAATTTCCTCGGCTGTAGCAGAAATGTCACAGTTGGACATATTGAAATTGGAGCATGATGGCGTTTTCACGCTTAACCTTCCTGAAGGGCCTATTGAAATTGAAGTTAAGGATGCTGAAATCCTATCGGAGGACATCCCCGGATGGTTGGTTGCAAACGAAGGTAAATTTACTGTGGCACTTGACGTAACTCTTACCGAAGAATTACGTAATGAGGGTATTGCACGAGAACTTATCAACAGGATACAGAATTTACGCAAAGATGCGGGTTTCGAGGTAACCGATAAAATTACTATCAGTATATTGAAACATAACGCCATTAACAGGGCAGTAGAAATACATCGCGACTATATCGCAAGTCAAACATTGGCCAAAGAAATCACACTCGTTGACTTTGAGCTAAAAGGATCAGCCTCAAACATTGAGATTGACACGGATGTAATTACGGCTATAAAAGTTGATAAGATTGGCGCATAAGGTTGGATTATTCATAATATTTTTTATATTTTTAGGCAAAATTTAGAGTTATGGCAGAAAAGACAAGATACTCTGATGAAGAGTTAGCAGAATTTAAGGAGATTATTCTGCAAAAGCTCGACAAGGCTCGTAAGGATTACGAAATCCTCAAGAGTGCAATTACCATGAGTGAAAGTAACGATACCCAGGATACTTCCCCTACTTTTAAAGTACTCGAAGAGGGTGCTGCTACCCTATCTAAAGAGGAAGCAGGAAAACTAGCTCAGCGTCAAATTAAGTTTATTCAACATCTAGAATCTGCGTTGGTTCGTATCGAGAATAAAACTTATGGTATTTGTCGTGAAACAGGCAAGCTTATTGCAAAGGAAAGACTACGCGTTGTCCCTCATGCTACACTAAGCATCGATGCTAAAAACAACCAGCGATAACGGTGTAAGCTTAAAGCATTTTGATGGTCGGCATTAACCGACCATTTTTTTTTATAGTTTTGTTGCGATAATATAAGCAAGTGTACTTTTATGAAAAATACATTTACCCCTTGCTGCATATCACTTATCGCATTGTCATTTGTATCAACTAATGTAAATCTTTTACTATGTCGCTTCGCAACAAATCAATTCTACTAATATTTGTAATTCTACTGCTTGACCAAGTTTTTAAGATTTGGATTAAGACCCATATGACGATTGGGGATGAGTTTCATGTTTTTGGAAACTGGTTTATAATCCATTTCACCGAAAACAATGGGATGGCATTTGGGATGGAGTTTTGGGGAAAATCCGGAAAACTATTCCTTAGCCTTTTTAGAATAGTTGCCATTGGAGCCATTGGGTATTCCGTTTATCAATTAATTAAACAAAAAGCGAGTTCAGGACTTGTTCTGGGAATTTCAGCGATACTTGCTGGTGCTATAGGTAATTTAATTGATAGCGCATTTTACGGTTTATTTTTCAGCGAATCTCTATACGAAGTAGCGAAATTTTTCCCTGCAGGAGGTGGATACTCACCATTCCTTTATGGTAGAGTTGTAGATATGCTTTACTTCCCTGTTATTAATACAACTTACCCGCAATGGTTCCCCTGGGTTGGAGGTCATCCTTTCATTTTCTTTAGCCCTGTTTTTAACCTTGCTGATTCTGCAATAACTATAGGTGTATTTTATCTATTAATATTCCAACGCAAAGTGCTTTTAGGTAAGCCTGAGAGTAAGGTTGAAGTAGTTGAGTAAAATAATTAAACATCAATAATGAGCAAACCCAGCCAATTAATTGACTGGGTTTTTTTGTTATTTGTGGATCTATTTCTTTTTTTCTGGAATCTTTACATCTCCCCAATTTTCGCCACGCTTAATTCTTGTTACCTGCATTTCGCTAATACAGAACATTTTGGCGATTTTTGATTGAGGTACACTACGTAAAAGCATTTTTTTTAGCTGAATTACATCATTAACCGTAAGCTTGGTGTTATGCCTTTCGCCCGGATATTTTTTCCCAGCAAACATTTTTTTAAAATACTCCCCATTCCTTTTCCCTGCCTCTTCCGGCGTGATCCATTGGAGGTTCGAAAAATGATTGTTCTTGAGATTCCTATCCAAATGGGTTACCAAGGTGTGCTTTTCCGATGGCCTGGGAATCCATACCAAAGCTACCAGTCTATGGCCTAGGAACCTCTTTGATACTCCGCTGAATCTAAGGTGGAATAGTTTAAAGTTTTTGAACGATCCGGGTTTCAGTATTAAGCCATCCTTCTTGTCGAAGTGAAAAGACTTAACACGTCCATAACAACTTACCCAGTAAAGGTTATTGCTACCGGGAACCTCCCTCCACTCCTCATCGTCTAACTTCTTGTAATTCTTGGGTATTTGATTCATCAAAAATCAAATTGATTTAGGCTGCAAAATAGTATATTTCTGGGAATAGATAAAGAATGTATAACATTTCTTAAGACGGATTTGGTTTAACTCGATGGTAATTGATGGCATTTTTTAACTTCTAAATGAATAATTAAAAAGCGATTTGATTCTTGGTTTAGGCTGGAGAGGGAGATTAGGTCCGGCAGCTTTTCGGGACGAGACCAGCTACTTTCGTCCATATAAATCCATTTCGGATTCAACGGGTGTATTGGTCTCTTCAATCTCAACGGATTATTCTTTCCCTAATACACTGTAACTTCAGGGTGGCTTTCTGTACAACTCTAATGGTTCAACAAAAAATATTGCGAACCTAGATTTATTCAGTCAGCAAGCGAAAAGTCCTAAGACACTAAGTAAGGATAGGTATAATCTTCTTGCGCAAGCATTGGGACAGCTTACCCCATTATTCAAACCCGGTTTGGCAGTGATGTTTAACCCATCTGACTATTCATCATTCTTGAGCCCTTCGGTAACCTTATCGATTACTGATAATATTGATTTAAGTTTTGTAGGAATGCTTTTTCTTGGGAAAAAAAATACCGAATATGAGAATGTTGGTCAGATGGTGTACCTGAAGTTTAAGTGGAGTTTCTAGAATTAATAATGTATTCGGATTACAAAACTTAAAACCACCTATCTATTTCCTCGTAGACATTCTGATTTTTAGGCCTTGGCGCATTTTGGTTAACGAGTTTCCCTTTACGATCATAAAGCATAAAGTGAGGGATTAGATCTACCTTCAAATTCTCTAACTGACGTGATGTCTGTGAATTTACTGCAAAGTAGTAGAAGATTTGTGGATTATTTTCGAACTTAGGTTTAATCAAAGTCCAACTCTTAAAGGTATCCCAAACCACAATATTCATAAAAATCAAACCCTTGCCCTTATAACGTTCATGTAATTTCACTGAATGTGACATTTCTTCCCGACAGGGTGAACACCAGGATGCCCAGAAATCTACATATATGACATTCCCTTTATGAGTTGATATAGCTTGATCGAATGTTAATGATATTCCATTAACATCAGTAAGGAGGAGTTCTTGGCTATGAGAAAAGTCGAGATTGTATTTTTTCTTGATAATTGCTTCCTTTGTGGTATCGTTTGTTATTTTGATAAACTTTTCAAGATATTGCTGTTTATCGTTTATCGGAAAATTATCACATATACCATCGAGGCAGAAAGTCAATAGAATTGCTTTACTCTGATTGGGAATTGTAGTATCGTTGGATATTTTATCAAAAACCGTTCGATAGTCAGGAAAACGGCTATTGGATTTAGTGTATTGGGCTATCCCTTCTTTTTTTGTTTCCAAAGCCACGTATACGTGAAGGACTTTTTGATACTTATAGTTGTAAATAAGACTGTCATTTAGAACAATTGTTGTATTCTTTTCCGAACTATTCACTTGCTTTAACCTTGCAAACCTAGCCTCAGGTTTAATACTTCCTATAAGTTTTATATTTTCGAGTCTTTGTCGATAAAAATTAAAAAAGACTTGTCCTAATCTTCCTAGCTTTTCAACTGAATCTAGCAAAGTCTCAAAATTTCTAGCGTATTGTTGATTTATTTGGGTTATAGAATCCAGATTGATATAATCTTTCATGTTATAAAAAGGACTAGACGGATTGTTTTTAGCCAGGAAAGTATAAATAAAATTAGGGTCACAAAGCAAAGTTAGTGGTTCTAAATTAAAATTTGCAGTTCTTCCCTTTACAAAATAGTTGAAATTGTAGGCTGTTGTAAGATCATCCGATAAACGGCTTTGAAGCAATGGAAAATTCTTGGAATCGTAACACACTTCAATTGTATCTCCTCGCGAAACCAAAAATTCATGGGTTTCTATCCCTTTGTATTTATGGGATATAATTATGTACTGCTGACCAAAGCAGGGAATAGAAATTGTATCTCCGTTGGGGCTTGGATCAAAATTTTCAAAAAGGTTGCCCTTGCAAACGAATCTTAAGGTTGAATGTTCTGAAACACCCCCATATGAACCAGAATTGTAATAAAAAAATTTTTGACTAGGAGGATTTTTAAAGATAAGAACTACAGCATCAGATAATGTTGATGATTTTGTATCTGTGCTTCTTTTGCAGTTAAAAAGGAAAATCAAGGAAGCGATTGCTGCAAATAGTACAATACTTTTATTCAACCGCATATTTACGTTTTAACGCATATGATTATTTAAAACTGAAAAAACATTTACAACAAGAAGTAACCCCATTCAAGAAAAGCAGGCTATTCAACTCCATCAAGCAGAGCAATTCCTGAAAACCCTATCAATCGTGAATTTAAGCATTTCGGGGTAGCCCACACTTGCAGTACTTGTCCATTCCCGTTTATTGGTTTTGCCTCGAGTCGAATTGGTTCGGAGCACTCTTTCTGCATCAGCCTATCACGAAGTGAACTCATCAGAAAGATGTCGGTTTCAGGGAAAAGGTGACGAAGCTGTATACCCTTAGCAACTTTCTCCTTGCTGATATTAAAAAATTTACAACCTGTCCGGTTAAGGAATTCAAGCCTACCGGTGAGTGTGACCTCAAAGACAATATGGGGAAGCATATCGGTAAGTTCGCGGAAGTGTTGCTCATTTCTTACCAGCTGGTTATGCGTTTTCTCCCGCTCGAAAGAGAAAGAGATCAGGTTTGCGATTGTTTTAAGGAGTTCAATTTCGAGTTTATCCCACTCCTTGGGATAGTTGCACTCATCAAATCCGATAAAACCGAATAGGTTATACTCAACCTGAAGAGGTAGAATCAAGCACGATTGAACGCCCTGAGAAACCATCATCTCAGCCAGATCCGAGGGCATATCCTTGAGTAGGTCATTGGAGAAATAGTACTCTTTCCCCTCAATCCACTCCAGTATCATATCCAGCGGAACGTTTTGTAAATTTTTTTTTTGTTGCTCGACACCATCATTACACCATTCAAAGGTATTGGAGGTGGTTTTCTGATCGGGGCTATTCTCAAAAATATAAATACGGCTGGTATTTGTATACTGTCCAAGCTTAATGAGAACCTCATTAACTTTAGTTTGGAAGTCCTCGTTGGTGTTAAGGATATAGGATATTTCTGATAGCAGTTCATTAAGCGCAAGGTTTCTTAAAAGTTCCTCGCGGTGGCGGATATGCTCCATCTCCACCTCTTTTTGGAATGTAATATCGCTAAGCGTTCCGGTGATTCTAAGGATTTTGCCAACAGCATTACGCTGTACTTTGTTCTTGGAGTGTATCCAGATCCAATCACCACCTTTTCTCTTTATCCTGAATACAATCTCAAGAGACTCCCCTACCTTTTGGAAGAGGGCAATCTTTGTAGCAACATCTTCAATATCCTCAGGATGAATCATGTTGGTAAACACCTCAAGGGTAGGTTCAAACTCCCAAGGGCGATAGCCGAGTAGCTGAAAAGCCATTGGTGAAATAAATTTCTCGCGGGATTCAGTATCAACATCCCAAATTCCAACCCTTCCGGCATTTAATGCGAGTTTTAATCGCTCATCGCTTTTTTCAAGTTTGATACGCGAAGTTTGGCTTTCAGTTATATCTTTTACTGTTGCGGCTAACTTGATACCCTTTTTAGTTTCAATTGAAAAGATGGTATTTTGTATAATTTTCCTCTCCCCGTTATAAAGGGTCAACTGAGTTTCAAAATTCTTACCCTCCCAGAGATTGATTCCGGTGTGGGCAATCTTATCGAAGATTTCCTTAAAGTTTTTGAGGTAGGATTGTAAACCCGCAGAACCCAACGACAGCATATCCTGAACATCCCATAAATATTGCCCAAGAGCCTGACTTCGTTTAATAAGCGTTATTTTTTCTTGGGCAGGATTCCACTCCCTTATAATTCCATCCTGATCGATTATCACCAGACCATCGTGGATATTGGAAATTAAACCCTCAAGGGTTTTACGACTTTCATCCTTTTCAACCTCGACCTTCTTCTTATCATCAATACTCATGTTCACCCCAACCATGCGAACGGGGATTCCTAGCTTATCCCATTCAACGACTTTCCCGATGCACCAAAGCCATACATAGGTACCATTTTTAGAAAGCGCGAGGTATTCCTGTTGGAATGTATTTAGCTGACCACTTTTAATCTTTTGCTCTAAATTCTCAAATGCTGGTTGAAAATCGGGGTGGATAAGGGTAAACCACTTCTGGTAGGTGGCTTTAAACTCGTTAGGCTTATAACCTAAGATAGTAAACGACTCCTCGCTTACATAGGCTTCATTGGCTTTAAAGTTAAACTCCCATACACCTTGATTGGCTCCTTTAAGCGCTAAGTGTAGCCTCGATTCCTCGTCGGAAGGTGTTGATAATATTTTTTCCTCGGATTTATTATTATCGACAAGCATCATCAAGAGGGAGGAATTCCCTTTCCAAATACATCTCTTAATGCGGGGAGCATACCAGGTATCGGAGCCACTCTTTGTAGCCACCCTTACAAGAAGTTGATCGGCTGAATTCTTGCGCATTGATACAGCCATGGCTAGGAAGCTGCGAAGGGGGGCTTGTTGGTTCGTGGCAAAAAGTTCGTCAACGGTTTTACTCGAAAGGTCTTTCGGGGTAAACCCGAAATTTTTTATGGCTTTACGATTTGAATAAACCACCATATTATCTGCAATCACCACAAGGAGCTGATCGCTGCTATCGAGCATCGATTTTAACAATAAATCGAGCAGTTTAGTGTTCTCTTTAATTAAGTTTGAAAACCGTTTTGTCCGTTCCGCTCTTTTCTTGCCAGTGTTCATGCTATTTCAATTCATAAAAACAATCGCTAAATTTAATAAAATGTTGAAGTTTTAGATAATTTTCAGAAGGATTTTATAATTATCTGCTATTTTTGTTTTTTTTTTGTGTAACCCAAAGGTAAAAGTTGGTGCTATGTCAGAGAATGAAAGGTTAAAGGAGATTCGCAAATCATTAGATCTTACACAGCGTGATTTTTCTGATGCTCTTGATATTAAACAAGGCTCATACTCGGATGTTGAACGAGGCAAGGCGGGTATCTCTGCGGTACTGCTAAAGAACTTAATTCGCCGTTTCCGTATTAATCCGCTATGGTTATGCGAAGGGGAAGGTGATATGTTTATTGATATTCCTAATGGGCAACCAGCAATTTCAATCAAGCCAACAACTTCTCACATTATAAAACATTCGCATAAGGAATTCGAAAAAGAGAACTCACCCGATCTGCTTGAGCAAATACAACAACTTGAACAGCATCAAGAAAACCTTGAAAACCTCAAATCAATTATTGAATTTTTGAAGAAGGGGGAGTAGTAACTTTCTGTTGGCTAAAATCAAAATGATTTTCAGTATAGCCTGGGCTACGGGTAGCTTTAATCTTCTTCAAAATACTAATTACAATTCAAACACAGAAATTCTCTCCTTTTAGTGTCTCCTTGTTTCCTTTCTTAGAAGGCGCATTATGCGAATGCCCTCTACATAGTCGATTGCTTTACGGAGTAAATCGATCTGAAGGGTAATGAATAGCATAAGACTGAATAGCCAAATCACAGCAATGTTGAACCAAAGTGTTCTAACATACTGCCCATTGAATAATTTCATTGGCGCATAGAACTGTGCTCTTCCCCATGGATGATCGGGAAGCATAAATATCGGCTCATGCTTTTGAATAATCCGGTCATTGGTTTCCAAGTACTTGGTTATCTCATTGGTATTCAGCACCCAGTCGGCAAGTGCTTTATTGTAGTTTTTCTGCTTTAACTTAAAGACTCCTTCGATGGTAAGGCTATCGACTAGTTTAGAGTAAATGTTATCCTTTTTCTGACCAGCCAATGTGCTGATCTCTGAAAACTGACCCTTAATAAATCTAAGATAACCATTGGTTTCTTCGGATATTTGGTCATTGAAATCTGAGATATTTAATTTTTGGAGATTATCGAACGGTGGAAGCTGTGTCGATTTTTGCAATATTTTCAGCTCATTGGTGATGATTTTTAAGTTGCTGATAAACTTAGCATCATTTTTTTTACCGTCATCGGTTAAACGGTTACACTCCTCGAGTTTGTATTGAAGCCTGGGTATAAGAAACGCTGTGCGAAAGTACGATTCACTCATGATCATCTCCTGATCGAAAAAGCGATTCTCAAAGTGATTATAATGAAACTGCTCTACCGCCAAAGCCTCAAAAGCCCATCGAGATGCCATGATATCTCCAACAACTGGTACGTAAATTTTTTTCGTTAAAGATGGTTGGAGATTATCGAATTGAACGATTGTTCCGCTAAGCAAAAGTTGAGGTACAAGTATGAATGGTATGCTTATATATATTGATACTATTGAATTAAGTCCAGAGCTAATATTTAAACCCATCATATTGGCTAAACAGGAGGTTGAGAATAGTATAAGCCAGTATACCAGAGTCATTCCTTTAATCTCAAGTACATAGTTCCCGATTAGTACGAACATTAGCATCTGCAATGCTGAGAGAGCAAACAGATAGAAAACCTTGGCGTTAAGGTAGCTGAACCGGCTAAGATTAAGAAACGATTCCCGTTCCAAAATCTTTTTGTCGCTTATTATCTCCTCTGCACTCACGGTAAGCCCTATGAAAAGGGCAACTACGACACTCATGAAAAGATATGCCGGTAGATTTTTGTTATCGGATAAAAGGTATTCGCTTCCGGGGGTATACTTTGTGAAATAGGCTAGAATAAAGGCCAGTAGGGGTGCTTCAATCAAGTTGATGAATACATACTGCTTATTGCTAATCTTCGAGAGGAGGTTTCGGATCGAAAAGATTTTGAATTGAACCTCGATGTTAGGAATGTTGAAAAAATTCTTTGGCAGGATATCTTTATGAACTTTCGACTTAAAATTACCTTGAATATTTTTGGTATAAAGGCTATTCCATTCATCGGGATTTTTTTGTCGGATACTCGTGAATTTTCCGTTTTCGTCAACAACTCTTGCCTCAGCAATCTCGAGTATTTGATCGGGATTAATACTCCCACACTGAAAACAGCCTCCCTCCGAAGCATTAACCTGCGTGCTCATTGTTTTGAAGTAAATAATCGCATCAACAGGATTCCCTTGATAAATGGGGTATCCTCCCTTGTCGAGTACCCAAAGTTTGTCGAAGAGTTTGAAGACCTTTGACGAGGGCTGGTGGATATTTACGATCACTAACCTACCATTGTTCGCTTGCTGTTTAAGGAGTCGCATTACCATTAGCGAATCGCTTGACGATAATCCGCTGGTAGGCTCATCAACAAAAAGAATTGATGGTTCACGCATCAGCTCCAGACCAAAGTTTAGACGTTTTCGCTGACCTCCGCTAATCATCTTATTTAGCGGGGAACCAACCCTTAAATCTTTAATCTCCCAAAGATCAAGATCGTCTAAAACACGTTTTACCGTTTGCCGTATTTTAAACTCGGTAAAATTGCTAAAGCACAACTTTGCATTGTAGTAAAGGTTTTGGTATACAGTAAGATCTTCGAACAACAGGTCGTCCTGAGGAACATATCCGATAATCCCCTCAACACCTCTTTTATCGATATGTATATCGTGGCCATTGATAAGCACCCTTCCCGATTTGGGTTTTATTTTACCGGTCAAAAGGTTTAGTAGCGTCGATTTTCCTACCCCACTACCGCCCATTATACCAATGAGCTGCCCCGATTCTTCTGAGAAGCTGAAATTCCTTATTCCATTGGTGCTATTCCTAAAGGAATAATCAAGATTCTCGGCGGTAAAAATAATCTTCTGACGGTTCTTGGATTTAAAGAGCCACCCGGTTAAATCGCTGAAGTATATTGAATTCACTGAGGGACCTTTTATAATTGAACCCACCTCAACGATATATGCTTTTCCTGGAATTACCGATTTCCCATCGTGGTAGAGTTCCGCTTTTCCGTAGTAACGCATTACGAAGCCACCGGTTGATGGAATATACAAGAATGTTAAACGACCAGCAACACTTTCGTTATACAATTTATGGGAATCTTCGAGCCACTCTGGCATATTCTCCTCAACCCAAAGCCCTTCAAGAACATCCTCTCGGATTTTGGGATGACTTTCGATAATCAGGAGGTGTGATGGATCAATCTCCTCACAATCGTTGTGGAAAATAAAATACTCAATATTTTTAGCTTCGGTCACCTCGATGTTGAAGCACTTTGCTACAGTATCAACCACATCCTTCTCAAGAGGGGTGATCTTGTTATCTTCAATTACATACTCCAGTAGCTTGATAAAAACAACAATCCGATCGGCTTGTGGAAGGCCTTTACGGATTTGATAGCAAACCTTCTGAACATATTCAATTAAAACTTCGTGGCTCGATTCTCCCTGTTTGGGATAGTCTGAGATATCGCGATTAAAAAAATCAGCGTAATTTTCGAAAAGGTCAAGGTATTCAATCACCAACCGGCGTGAAAGATGTTGTCGGAGAAAAGCATCAACAATCTTTTTCCCCTTTGCTGTAACCTGAGAGGTATTGGCAATAAGGGCGAAGAGCTGCATTAAAGCATTTAGGATCGATTCGCTCATGAGGAAAAATCAATGTACTAAGATATGAAAAGAAGTAGGATGAATCGTCACCTGTAATAACGAATTTTTTATCGATTGTTGTATGCGCAGGATATTTGATTAAGGATTGAAGTATTTATAATAAAAAAACCCACTCGAAGTGGGTTTTTTTAGGAATTATGGGTGTAATGTTATTGTACAATTTTGCTGCGAATATCATTAGCTAACTTGGTTATCTGATCAAATTGTTCTTGGGTAAGCTTGTCAGCACCTATAGATGCATAGATATCGATAAGAGGCTTGAGCGCATCTGTCATTTCGGTTATATCCTTATCGTTGGTATAAGGTTTCATTAGGTCAAGAAGCTTTGTA
Organism: Bacteroidales bacterium; assembly: GCA_043743775.1. Lineage (GTDB taxonomy): Bacteria > Bacteroidota > Bacteroidia > Bacteroidales > Tenuifilaceae > UBA8529. The sequence goes on from JAYTVX010000275.1 coordinate 18,160, forward strand.
AGAGGCTCTTTTTGATTGGCTACAATTTTAAGAATATCCTCGCTATTTTTGCTGATTACAGCCATTTGAGTTGTAATGTAAAGGCCTTCAACCCAGCTACCGGTCATTACAAGTACGGAGGTGTTATCCTTACCATTATTAACAAGGAACTCGTAGGTATCGTAGAATGAATTGGAGATGATGTTGATTAGAGAATCCTTATTATCAATATTTTTTTCGACACGCTGTGCAAACTCAACGTTGAAGGCAGATGTAATCTGTAGCTCATCGATAAGTTTTTTAGAAACCTTAAGGTAGTTCATGGTTTCCTGCTTCATTTGGTAGGTACTAGCGTAGCTTAGATCGGCACCATAAACACCAAGATTTAACGCTTTACTCTTTGCAGGAATGTATTTATCAACATTCTCAACGGGATTGCTAATACTTAGAATGTAGCTTGCACCAGCGTTGTTCAGAAGTTTAATTACCTCAAAAGAAGTAGGAATAGGATACTTAGTAACACTCTTAAAAGCAGCTTCTTTGGGTGTTACAGAAGTGTTTTCGGCCTCCTTTGCCTGCCTGTTGCCACAGCCTACAAAGAACATTACTGCCACGGTAGCCAAAAGCAGAAAAGAAAATTTTGCGAAGTCGAACTGATTAGTTTTCATCTTATTTATGGGTTTGGGTTATTGTTTTTCTTTTAATAAAAGTTTTAAATTGTAACGTTCGAATATAGCAATTAATGAATGGTAAAAGTAATAAATCGTATATAAATTAACAATTTATAGTAGTTGTTGTTTTGAACGAGTCTTAAAAAAGGTTTTAAGACTAAAGAACGATTCTATCCAACTCTTTGGATAACGTGTTCTTCAAATCGTTGAGAATAATGTTTTTCTTAAAAACTTCATTGATCTCCTCAACCTGATCAATTGAGTTGAGTTTGGCCAGTTCAGCATGCAGTTTCTTAATCGCCTGAAGCAAAATCTTACTTTTAAAAACGAGAATTGCCTTGGGAACTGCGTGATGTAGAAAATCTGCATCGTCCTCAGAAAAGGTTTCATGATTCACCCAGATTTTACTTAGAGTGTAGGGTGTTGACAGGAAATCCACTGCAATCTGACTTATTTGGCTGTCGGAGTGGTTTACAAAATAGTTAATATCAACATCTGGGTTAATCTCAAGCTGAGAGAGATACTCGTTGAATATCTTCTGATAGACCAAATTTTTAAAATCAAGATCATCGTTTAGAATCTCATTGATGATATATTGACCCATCGAAACCGATGGACGTTCCTTATCTTCTTCGTTTGAATCGGGTTTCCAGAACACTACGTTACCATGTCGGAGCATAAAGTAAACAATCTCCTTCTCCTGCTCCTCGCAGTAGATGTTGGATACAAAACCAGGTAGGGGAGCTGTTTTTACTTCTGATTGAGCAGGGATCTTTCCTAAAACCTGCTCCATCTTTTTCCTTCGATTCGCAGTTATCTCTGTATAGAGAACGTTTTCTTGGATATCGAGTAATCGGCTACAATCTTTGATATATACCGAGCGGATAATGCTGTCGGGGATGACAGCAATTGACCGAACAATATCAGAGATTAACCCTGCCCGTTTAATGGGATCATTCTTTGCATCATCGAGCAGTAGACGAGCTTTGAATGTTATAAAATCAGTTTCGTTTTTAGCAATGAAATCCAGCACCTCTGATGCGCTATGCGATCGAGCGTAACTATCGGGATCCTCTCCATCGGGGAGTAAAGCTACTTTAACATTTAGCCCCTCTTCCAGCACAAGGTCAATCCCACGAAGCGAGGCCTTAATCCCTGCCGCATCACCATCGTAAAGGATTGTAACATTTGGGGTAAATCGTTTAATCAACCGAATCTGATCGATGGTAAGCGAAGTGCCGGAGCTGGCTACAACGTTTTCGATCCCTGCTTGGTGGAGGGAGATTACATCGGTATACCCCTCAACCAGAAAGCATTTATTCTCCTGGGTGATCGATTTTTTTGCATGAAAAATCCCGTAGAGGATACCACTTTTATGGTATATCTCGCTCTCGGGGCTGTTAAGGTACTTGGCAAACTTCTTATCGGTTTTTAGTATTCGGCCACCAAAAGCGGTAACCCTACCGCTAATGCTGTGAATCGGAAACATCACTCTTCCCTGAAACCGGTCGAAGCCATCCTCGTTATGCTGGATTGTCAAACCAGTTTTAATCAGATAATCGAGTTTGTAACCATCGCGCAGTGCTGTTCGGGTAAAAGCATCACGCTGATCGAGGCAGTAACCGAGCTGGAACTTCTCAATGATATCGTCGCGGAAACCGCGCTCGCGGAAGTAGGCCATCCCGATAGTTTTTCCATCGGAGTGCTTATGAAGGTTGTCGCTAAAGTACCGCTGTGCATAGGCTGTAACCACCATTAGGCTCTCCCGTTCGTTACGATGCTGCAGCTCTTCTGTAGTAACCTCCTTTTCAATGACCTCGATATGATACTTATGGGCAAGGAACTTGAGCGCTTCAACGTAGTTCAAGTGCTCGTGCTCCATGATGAAGTTAACCGAATTACCACCTTTCCCACAACCAAAGCATTTGAAGATCCCTTTCGCTGGGCTAACGGTAAACGAAGGGGTTTTCTCGTTGTGAAAAGGGCATAGGCCGAGATGGTTTGTACCCCGTTTCTTAAGGGTAACAAAATCAGAAACTACCTCGGTGATATCCGCAGCAGCAATAATTCTATCGACGGTATGTTGGTCTATCATAGTATGTTGATACAGCCTTCAGGTTAAATTGAAGGATTGTAAAGATAGCGAATTGTAATTGAGAATTAAGAATCAATGATGGTAAGTTAACGAGTAAATTAGATTAAACGGGACATTTCGACGACCCGACTGAGCTCGCCGAAATCAAACTCAATGTCAACATAATTGGTACACTGAACTTATCGAAGGGGACTGTGATTTTCTTAATTTAACATCATGGATTAAATTCACTGGTTAATCGACAGAACATCACATGAAAAGCAGGTCTAATCACCTAAATATACCCTTCTATCAAACGCATCCAAATAGTGATCCAAATCAACTCATATTCAGGAGTCAAGCGACGAAAACGCATTATATTTACCGCATCAACTTATACCAAAACAGCTATGCAAAGATTTTTATGGATTATTCTGATCTTTTCTTTAACTTATCAAAACACTATTGGGTGTACAACCGCTATTATTAGCGGAAAAGCAACACCCGACGGACGACCTTTATTGTGGAAGCATCGCGATACCGATAATTTTAACAATAAAATGATGTATGTTAAAGGCAGTAAATATAACTATATTGGTTTGGTTGATTCCGATGATACCTTATGCCAAATATGGGGAGGTACGAACAGTGCTGGCCTTTCAATCATGAATTCTGCCTCGTATAATTTAAAATCAAAGGATGATTTTAGTAAAGTACAGGATCAGGAAGGGATTCTAATGAAACTGGCACTGGCAACATGTGCAACGCTTGAAGATTTTAGAAAGATGCTCGACTCTTTACCAAAACCACTGGGTGTTGAAGCTAACTTTGGAGTGATAGATGCTATGGGTGGAGCTGCTTATTTTGAAACGAATAATTTTACATATAAGCTATTCGATGCCAACGATCCAAAAGTGGCCCCAGATGGCTATCTGATCAGGACAAACTTCTCCATTTCGGGTAGAGAAAATGAAGGGAAAGGATATAATCGATTCAATACTGCCAGTGCAATAATTGCTGAAGCCTTTCAATCAAAGTTAATCACCCCTGAGTTTCTCCTTTCAAAAGCAACGCTATCGCTTCGCCATGAGCTAACCAAAACTGATCTTGCCATTGTGTTTAAAAAGAAGGAGGAGTTTCAAAATAGAATGTACCCATTAAATGATTATATCGTTCGGTACGCCTCTTCATCAACCATTGTGGTTCAAGGAGTAAAATCAGGCGAATCACCTTCGCTGGTGACGACATGGGTAAAAATAGGTTTTCAACCCACCTCCATCTCAATCCCTTTATGGGTGAGTGCTGGTGATAATATTCCTTCATTGTTAACGGCTCCAGCGAAGAAGAACTCGTTGCTTTGTACTTTCACGCTCCTCTTGAAAAAGGATTGTTTCCCTTTCCAGAAAGGGAGCGAGGGTGAGAACTATATCTATCTTGAGAAGTTAGGGAATAATACCAATGAGGGGATAATGCAGCAAAACGTTATATTTGAGAAGGAGATCATTGCAAGGGGGGATAAGCTAATTGCTCGTTGGCGACGCATAGGGTTTGAGGATGTGGAAGCAACAGATTATTATAAGGAGATCAATGAATCGATTAAAGTTTATTACTCCTATTTATGCAAAGCAAAATAGCCTAATAGTATGATTAGGAAAAAGTTTGTTATCCTAACGGGTGCTGGAGTTAGTGCGGAAAGTGGCATACGGACTTTTCGTGAGATGGGAGGGCTCTGGGAGGAGTACGATGTGATGGAGGTTGCAAGCTACGAGGGGTGGGAGCAGAACCCCGAACTGGTTCTTAACTTTTATAACGAAAGACGCAAACAGCTGAAGGATGTTAAACCGAATCAAGGGCATATTGCGCTTGCTGAGGCTGAAAAGTACTTTGATGTTCATATCATCACCCAGAATGTTGATAATCTGCATGAGCGTGCTGGGAGCACTAAGATCCTTCACCTGCACGGCGAACTTACCAAGGTTGAATCAACCATTGACTCTTCTCTAATTCATGACATCGGTTATACCGATTTGAAACTCGGCGATAAATGCCCTAAGGGCTCACAGCTTCGCCCGCATATAGTTTGGTTTGGAGAGGCTGTTCCGGCTATGACTGAAGCAATTCAGATTACACGTCAAGCGGAGATTTTTGCTGTAGTGGGTACATCGTTGAATGTCTATCCTGCAGCGGGATTGTTAGGCTATGTCTCATTGGGTACCCCCATTTATCTTATTGATCCAAACGAGGTATCTGTTCAATCACGTCATAAAATTCACTTCATCAGGGAAAAGGCTTCTGTTGGGGTCGCAATGATGCTTGATGAGTTAAGATCTGCCTTGAGAGCCTAACGTACTTCGAGTATTTAAAGTTTTAAGAAGTTAAAAGTGCCTTGAGTGGCTAGAGTACTTAAAGTGAAGAGCAAATGATTGTTTTTTCTAACTTTAGGCACTTCTAACTTAAAAGATTATGAGGTTCATTTTATCGATAGTATTTGTTATTGGGATTACATCCCTTGCAAAGGCACAAAGCTTTGAAGCGGGATTGGTAGCCGGTTTAGCGGCGACCCAGGTTGATGGCGATGGGAATGGTGGGTACAATAAGGCGGGTCCAATTGCCGGAATCTGGGTTGGACATCGATTAACAACAACCCTTTACACCAGGATGGAGTTCCGCTTTATCCAAAAGGGTAGTTATGCCAAAAATGTGCAGGATGGGGGTTCAACGAGCTTCTACAGGATGCGGCTTAACTACTTTGAAATCCCGTTGATACTGGGCTATCGGTTAAAGAACGGGTTTAATCCAATTGTCGGTCTTTCGGGAGGGTATCTGATAACCGCCAAGGAGATGAACCAGTTTGGCGCTTTCCCTCCGGAGGATATTCAAAAATTTCACAGGGTTGAATTTGCTGGTTTATTCGGCTTGGAGTACAACAAGAGTGAGCATTGGGCTTTCTATGGAATATTCACCTACTCGTTAATCCCCATACGACCCCATAAAGGGAACGTAACCTACCGAAACGATCGAGGACAATACAACCGGGTGATTGAGCTGGTTGCTAGGTATAAACTTTAGCGTAGTTCGAACTTAACGCCCCGCTGTTTATAATTTTGGCGGAGAGCAGGAGCCGCTCACCTGTCCACCGTTGAAATGTAACAAAGTAATTAAAAGGTTTGCTTGTCTGCGCTTAAGCCACAACAAAAACGCAGCGACGGTTCTGTGCTGTGTTTATTTCTTCAACGTATTATATAATTTATCAAATTTGGTTACAGCTTCTTTAAACTCTTCAACCCAGCTATTAGAAATTGATAACTGCTGATGCTTTTCTGTTGACAAGAAATAATTATGAACTTTCTCTAATGTTTCAAAATCGCAATTTTTAATTTTTTCGATGTCGTGATTATACTTTTCTAAGAATTCATCCACGTTCTTGTATCCAACCCAAAAAGTATTTGTTTTGGATGTTATTTGTATTCGTATTTCTTCTAAAATTGAAGCAACTTCTTGAAAGTATTTAAAGAAAGCTATTTTATTAGCCATTAGGATATATGCATCTTTTTCGCATTCTGCTTTAATTGTCATTAGTGTCTTTTCGACATAAGACTGGGCTGTCATTTTATTTGAGATTAATTGGATATCTTGATTAAGACTGCCAATTAGAAACCAATCATTATTATTGTCAAATAACTTCTTTTCATGATTACCGACACCTCTAGTGAACCAATCAGAGTCACCACCCAATTTATTGAAAATATTTATTTTCTCTACCGTTATCATATCTATGGTGTGAAGTCATAAAATTGCCCACGACTTGTTTATATGTTTAACTTAAGCAAAACTTCATATCCCAAAAATTGAGTGTGAAGTCAATTAAAGTATACATATTATCAAAGTTAGTAAAATAATTATATTATGAATAATGGGCAAAGAGCTAGGATTAACACCTTTTATAGCTATTAAATCCGAATTGGATTCGCAGGAAGCACAATGACGGTTTGAACAACTGGTGTAGTATAAAGCAGGGAGAGCATCGCTTATTAGTAAGTATATTGATCGGCTTTGAATCGGATAAAACTCATGGTCGAACGGTTACTAATTCAAAACTAATTCATTAAATTTAACCTATAAATCTTATCCTATGAAAGAGCTCGTTCGTTGCCGCCCCTGCGGATTTGTTATGGAAGCAGATAAACTAGGCGATGTTTGCCCCGCCTGTGGATTACCCCGAAAAGTTTTTGAACCCTATAGGGAACGGGTTTCGATTAATCGATTGCGCTTACTGAATTTAGATCTTCACCCTATTGCTATACACTTATCGCAGGCGTTGGTGATCGCGATACCGATTCTTATTATGATTGTGAATCTGTTCGGTGGTTTTCAGACCGAGATTATGAGAAATGTATTGATCTTCGCGGTTTTCTTTTTCCCCTTCACGCTATTCCTGGCTATAACCACTGGGGTTATCGATGGTCTAACGCGATTTAAGACGCTGAAGACACCCATTCTCAGGGTGAAGATAATATTCAGCCTAATTATTCTGTTGCTAGCGACGACGCTCCAATTCGTTGGGCCGCATGAAAACTATCGATGGATCACCTTCATTCTGGGCATACTCAGTCTGGCTGCGGGGGTACAGCTCGGTCTATGGGGAAAGAAGTTGATCAATGTTATTCTTCCTGGTTCGTTTTCTAAGAAGAAGGGTAGCAAGGAGAGCCTGCCCAAGGAAGAGGTATCCTAGTTTGATATTATCGTTAAAGTGGACTCACCGGTAATCCACGGATCGGTTTGTAGGGTATTCGCAATAGGAAAAGAATTGCTTTTTAAACTTCAATAAGCGATAGGTTATGCACGTGTAATTTGAAACAACACTCATTATCAAGGATAAATAAATTTGAAAAAAAGTGTGAAAAAATAACAGAAGACCCGATCATATAAGCGTTGAGAACAATCGAATCGTCACAATTTAAAAAACTCCGAAAACATGAATGAAAAGTATTATTCTTGTTTTCGGAGTAGTTTTTTTACTCAAATTATTCGTTACTTATGAAATGAAGGGCTATACTATAAACTCAGGAATATTTTGTTTTATAGCCTAAAATAGGCACCGATGGTGATTGCACCAACATTCACAACATTATTCAGCCCTGCTCCAAAGTTAAAACCAGAACTCCTACTGATGACATCATTTCCCCCGACAACCTGTTTACTTGAGGAAAAGGTATAGCCAAGTCTGAAAATATTAATCGTGGTTTCCAGCGAGATTTTATCAGTAAGTGCGTATTCCACTCCAGGATAAATTCCAAGGCCGATACTTGTCCCCTTGGGCCCGTTATTCGTGGCTCCACCTATCTTACTCTTTGTGTTAGAAAGGGAGAGTCCTAGATCAGCCTCTCCAAAAACCGAAAACTTATTTGATTTAATCGCAAAATACCTTACAAAGGGGGTTAGCCCCAAAGAAGTTGAATAATCAATCTGTTCAGGTGTTCCTGGGGTTGTATACTTTCCTCTTGAAAAATTGAATATGGCTCCAGCACTCATTTTTTCAGATAAAAAGTAACCCACCTTGGGCGCAATGGTATAACTCATTGATGATGGACTATTTGTAGTGGTTGAACCATCCTTAACTGAACCTCCAGTTGTATTTAGTCCAACATTTCCTCCGACAAATAGTTGAGCGTTCGCACCTAGGCAAAGTAATATAAAAAGAGCAACTAGGCTTAATTTAGAAAATCTCACAAATGGGTTTTTCATGGTTATAAGTTTTATTTAAAATGAATATCAGTAATTGCAATGATTTGTTGATGGGCATTACTCAATTCACGTTGGAAGTGAGTATAAATTGCGAATGAATTTTCACAGTACAAAGGAGGGTTCTTTAAT
>JAYTVX010000276.1:0-3621 GCA_043743775.1 Bacteroidales bacterium
ATCCGGGTTTTGTACCTCTGATCTTTCAATTCAGAAACCTGAAATACGAATGAAGAACACAAAGGTTCTATTTATCTCACAAGAGATTACACCCTATTTACCAGAAAGCGAGATGGCTTTAATTGGTCGTAATCTTCCTCAAGGGATACAAGAAAGAGGGAAGGAAATCCGTACATTCATGCCTCGATATGGATGTATCAACGAAAGACGAAACCAGCTACACGAGGTAATTCGTCTTTCGGGGATGAATCTGGTAATCGACGATACCGATCACCCGCTAATCATTAAAGTGGCTTCAATCCAAAGCGCTCGAATGCAGGTGTACTTTATCGACAACGAGGATTATTTTCATCGAAAGTTCACTCTTTGCGATGAAGAGCAGAATTATTTTGATGATAATGATGAACGATCGATCTTCTTTGCTCGCGGGGTAATCGAAACCGTAAAAAAATTACGTTGGGCTCCAGACCTTATACATTGTCATGGTTGGATATCAGCCTTTGTTCCAATTCTGATAAAAAAGGCCTATAATGATGACCCACTTTTTGCTAAATCAAAAGTGATCTACTCCGTTTACAATGACGATTTCAATAATCCATTAAAATCAAACATCCGCAATAAAATTTTGATAGAGGGGATTACTAAGAAAGATGTGGAGATTTTAAAAACTCCAGATTTTGTAAACCTTTCAAAATTAGCCATTAACTTTTCAGATGGCGTAATACAGGGTAGTCCAGAAATAAATAAAGAGCTAGGGGAACACATTAAAACGTTAACTAAGCCCGTTTTACCTTATCAGGACCAAGAGCATTACGTTGATTTATTCAATAACTTTTACGATCAGATTTTAAACAACTCAATAGATGATAAGAAGAATTAGCATTAGGAAGGTTTTGGGTTCTTTTCAAAGAATTATTGCCTCACGTCACTTTCTAACCATTATAGCCTTTACGATTGGTTTTAATTCCTGTTATAACGATCCAGCATTAATAGGAAACAATTTAGTTCCTGATGGGGACAAAACATCGGTAAAACTAGATACCTCCTTTGCGGTATCTGCATACACGATTGAAACCGACACAATACCAACCAACGGTTATGCAACTGCAACATTAGGCGTTATTAACAGCAGTGTTTTTGGAAGAGTAAAAGCTGATTTTGTTTCACAATTTTGGATTTTCAATACAAAGGATTCTATTTATAGAATGCTTCCACGTCTAATTGTAGCTGATTCATCTTTTCTGACATTGAAATTGAAAAAGGTTTACGGAACCAAAAATCAGGCAATAAATGTAAAAGCATACGAATTATCACATGCGCTTAGTATTGACTCTTCATATAATGGTTTAGCGAATGTTGATTGGAGGCACTCTTCCTTATTGGTTGGAGAAACTGCTTACAGTGGTGATACTCTACTTAAAATAAAACTTTCAAACGCATTCGCCCAAAAACTTCTCGATTCAGATTCCGCTAAGTTTTGTTCAGATACCAGTTTTATTAGGTATATGAAAGGACTGTACATTACTTGTGATGATTTAACTGGGAGTGAAAAGGTAATATATCATTTTTATCAGGGGGCTGAATTAAGCCTTCGCTATACCTTTACTTATAACGGGGTAATACATGATACTACTTTCAAATACATCAATTATTATAGCCCTAAGTTTAATCACTACAAGCACGATCCTTCAACAGCCAACCCAGGTTTGAGAATTAACAACCAAATTAAAATTAGTCAGCTTAGTACTGCAACCCAAGATTCAGTTTTTTATATTCAAGGAATGGGAGGTGTTAGAGGTCTAATTAGGTTTGACGGGGTTCCCGCTTGGGCTGCTAAAATGCCAATTGCGATTAATCGAGCCGAATTAAGGTTTGATGTTCAAGATCATCCAGTATTCCCTGCCGATTCTATCCTGAATCCTTTACATTTCTACAGCTATAGATTTTTCAATAATTCTCTCTCAAGTACAACAAACGATGTGGTCGGCATTTTCGATTCCCAAATTGGAAGCAATGAAACAACATATTACAATAAAGCCAAAAAATATTACAGCATTGATGTTACACTTCATCTTCAGAATTTGCTTAGAGGAAAGACTAGCAAGAATTACGTATTCTTAGAGCCAACTGATTTCAAAAGCGGTTACAAGGAGGGTTTGTTTAGAAGCGGAAATAACAGTAAGCCTATTAAGTTATTTATTACATACTCAAAATTATAAATAAATGTGTGGTATAGTTGGATACATAGGTCATCGACAAGCGTATCAGGTAATCATTAATGGTTTAAAAAGGTTAGAATACCGGGGTTATGATTCAGCTGGAGTTTGCATTCTGAATGGTGAACCGCAACTATTCAAATGCAAGGGGAAAGTATCTGATCTTGAGGCTCATATTGGTCCAAATCCTATCATTGGCACAATTGGGATAGGACATACACGCTGGGCAACACACGGTGAACCCAACGATACTAATGCTCACCCACATGTTTCGATGAACGGTTATTTTACCATTATTCATAATGGCATAATCGAAAACTATAGTCTTCTTAAAGCGCGACTAGAAAAACGTAATTATAAGTTTGCCACTGAAACCGATACAGAGGTTTTGGTCAACCTAATTGAATACATCTACCTAAAAGGAAATATTAGCGCAGAAATTGCCGTTCGATTGGCATTAACTAAGGTTGTTGGTGCATATGGGATTGTTGTCATTTGCCGTGATGAACAGAACACACTAATTGCAGCACGCAAAGGAAGTCCATTGGTTATTGGTGTTGGCGAAGATGAGTACTTTGTTGCTTCGGATGCTACACCTATTGTTGAGTATACCAATAGCGTAATTTTCCTTAACGATAACGATGTTGCAGTAATTAAAAGAGGTGAACTTACGCTAAAAACGATTTATAATGAAGCGCTAGAACCTAACATTCAAACTCTCGACCTTGATATTGAAGAGATCGAAAAGGGCGGCTTTGAGCACTTCATGCTTAAGGAGATATTTGAACAACCCCGTAGCATTCACGATACGTATAGAGGAAGAATCTCACAAGATTTGAGCGAGATTCATCTTGGAGGACTCTACCATGTTCTTCCTCGTTTAATTGATGCCAAGAGAATTATTCTTATAGGATGCGGAACATCATGGCATGCTGCACTTGTGGGAGAGTATTTGATTGAGGATTTGGCTCGTGTCCCGGTTGAGGTTGAATATGCCTCAGAGTTCCGGTATCGAAATCCAATCATATATAAGGATGATGTTGTAATTGCTATAAGCCAGAGCGGTGAAACAGCAGACACTCTTGCAGCGATACGTTTAGCGCGAAAAGCGGGAGCACTAGTACTAGGTATCTGTAATGTTGTTGGGTCGAGTATTCCACGCGAGACAGATGCGGGTGTTTACACTCATGCAGGACCCGAAATTGGAGTGGCTTCGACCAAAGCGTTCACGGCACAAGTAACCATTTTAACCATGATGGCGATACTTTTAGCTTACCGAAAAGGTCACATAAGTCAACAAAAATCGAAAGACCTGATTAAGGAGATTACCCTTGTTCCTGAAAAGATCGAGAAAATTCTTGAATCGAACCATGAGGTTATTAAAATAGCGGAGATATTCCACAAG
>JAYTVX010000277.1:0-3182 GCA_043743775.1 Bacteroidales bacterium
ATAATCTCCCAATAGAGGTAGACGCAATTGTAATCATAAATAATAGAAACAGATCTCAAGAGATAATTAATCAGGCAATTGCCAAAGGGATTAAGAATATTTGGATTCAGCAGAATTGTGAACCTGTTGGTTTTAAAGCATCATCAGTGAATGGTAACCACAACATTATAACTGGGGAATGTATTTTCATGTGGTTAGAGCCTGTAAAAGGGTTTCATAAATTTCACCGGTTTCTGAAAACCTTCTTTTCAAGAAATTAGATTTTGAATCCTCTTCTAATTTTAGCGTGAACATCGTTCACGCTATTTTTTTGTTTTAAAATGGCTTCAAATTACATTTTGTTCAACATTTAGCAGAAAAAGTTGTTAGGTATAAGAACGAAGTTAAGACAAATATCAAAGTTCAATAATCAAAAGAAATCGATAAAAAATGAACAAGTATTTAAGCAATATAGATTCTCAAGCCCTTGAGGCAATGTTTACCGATTGGCAAACCAATTCCGATTCAGTTTCAAATGAGTGGCAACGGTTTTTCGAAGGATTCGAACTTGCTCGTACAAGTTATAATCAAGCTGGCTCAGAGCTATTGGATGCTGAGTTTAAGGTATTAAATCTAATTGATGGATATAGGAAAAGCGGTCATCTGTTCACAAAGACTAATCCTGTTCGAGCACGAAGGAAGCATACCCCAAATCTTGCCATTGAGAACTTTGGACTCTCAGAATCAGATCTAAGTAAGGTTTTTCAAGCAGGTAAACGCATAGGTATTGGCCCATCAAGCCTAAAAGATATTATTCTTTTTCTTGAGGATACATACTGCCATAGCATCGGGGTGGAATTTATGTATATCCGAAATCCTGAAATTGTAAAATGGCTTGAGGATAAAATTGAAAGTACTCGGAATAAGACCGTTTTTTCAAATGAGCAGAGAAAGCACATACTACATCATCTAAAATTAGCAGTGGGATTCGAACAGTTTATCCATAAAAAATTTGTTGGTCAAAAACGATTCTCACTTGAAGGTGCCGAATCATTAGTTCCAGCCCTTGATTCAGTAATTGAGCATGGTGCGCTACTTGGTATCGAGGAGTTTGTGGTTGGAATGTCGCATAGGGGACGGTTGAATGTGCTCTCGAATATAATGGGAAAACCCTACGAGGATATTTTCAGCGAGTTTATTGGTGAAAAGTACGTTGAGGATATTGCGCTTGGTGATGTAAAGTATCACCTCAGTTATAACAATACAATTCATACTGATAATGGGCATGCAATAAAAATAAGCCTAGTACCTAACCCATCGCATCTCGAAACCGTTGCTCCTGTAGTTCAGGGAATTGCTCGTGCAAGGATTGAAAGCGTCTATAATAGCAATTTCGACAAACTTGCACCCATCGTAATACACGGTGATGCAGCAATAGCGGCGCAGGGTGTTGTTTACGAAACGCTTCAGATGTCGCAGCTCGAGGGGTATAAAACTGGTGGGACGATACATATCGTAATCAATAATCAGGTTGGTTTTACCACCAATTACCTCGATGCCCGTAGTAGCACTTACTGTACAGATATTGGAAAGGTTACCCTTTCGCCTGTATTCCACGTTAATGGTGATGACCCTGAAGCATTGATACATACGATTAAAATAGCCGTTGAGTACCGTCAAAAATACCATACCGATGTTTTCATCGATCTACTCTGCTACCGCAGGTATGGTCATAACGAAGGTGATGAGCCCCGATTCACTCAACCAACGCTATACGAGATAATAGCAAATCACCCTAACGTTCGAGATATCTACTCTACAATGCTTACCGAACAAGGGATAATGTCATCAGAAGAAGTAAAGCAATTAGAGCAGGAGTTTGAAAAACTGCTCGATAGCAAACTTCAACAAGCAAAAGAAAAAAAAGGTGTAAAAGTACAACGGTTCATGGCTAATTCATGGAACGGATTAAGGTATTCAAAAGAGGAGGATTTTCTAGTTTCTCCTGACACAGGAGTAAATAAGGAGAAACTAGTTGAGATAGCTAGCCGAATCAACTCATTACCACCGGATAAACCATTTTTTAAGAAGTTAACAAAGCTAGTTGATGATCGAACCGAAATGGTCAAAAACAATCGGGTTGATTGGGCAATGGCAGAACTTCTTGCGTATGGTTCTCTTCTAAATGAAGGAATTCCTGTTCGATTAAGTGGTCAGGACTCCGAGCGTGGTACCTTTTCGCATCGACACTCCGCCTATAACGTTGAGAACTCCGATGAGAAGTATTACCCTTTAAAGAATATATCTAAAAATCAAGCGCCTTTTAACGTTTACAACAGCCTTCTTTCAGAGTATGGTGTAATGGGTTTCGAGTATGGTTATTCTATCACTCTACCAAAAGGTTTAACAATATGGGAAGCACAGTTTGGCGATTTTTTCAATGTAGCTCAAGTAATCATCGACCAGTATATCAGCTCTGCAGAGGATAAGTGGGGATTGCGTTCTGGTTTAGTTCTTTTACTCCCCCACGGATTTGAAGGACAAGGTCCCGAACATTCAAGCGCAAGAATAGAACGATTCCTTACCCTTGCCGCTCATAATAATATGCAGATAACAAATTGTACTACCCCTGCTAATCTATTTCATCTTCTACGCCGTCAGCAAAAACGCGATTTTAGAGTACCTCTAATCGAGTTTACTCCTAAAAGTTTACTGCGACACCCAAAGTGTGTTTCGGACCTAAATGAGCTAACAACAGGTGGCTTTAAAGAGGTGATTGATGATAGTGAAGTTGATGTAAATGAAGTTAAGCGTGTTGTTTTTTGTACAGGGAAGGTATACTACGATTTACTACAACGCAAGGAAGAGTTTAACGCTCGGGATATTGCATTAGTGAGGATTGAGCAGCTGTACCCATTTCCAATAAAGCAAGTTTTGGATATTATCGCCAAGTATCAGAATACAATAAAGTGGCTTTGGGTTCAGGAAGAGCCTCAGAATATGGGTGCTTGGAATTTTATCCGCGACCAGATTAAAGAGGTAAAACTTGAGCCTGTTTGCCGCGCTGCAAGCGGAAGCCCTGCTGTAGGTTTAAGTAAAATTCATACTCTTGAACAGGAGGAGATCATTGGTAAGGTTTTTCGTAAATGCGATTGTGAACTGAAGAATAAATACTGTGGACTTCAGTGCATGGTCGGTTCAAG
>JAYTVX010000278.1:0-2449 GCA_043743775.1 Bacteroidales bacterium
CTTGGGGCAAGCATGGTAAAAAAGCGAATCAATATCATAAAAATTGGACTTCCTGGAGGGTGTCCAACCTCAAGTCGATTCCCGCTGGCAATAAACTCACCACAATCCCAAAAACTTGCAGTTGGTTCAATCGTAGCTAAATAAACGTAGGCTGCAATTGCAAATGCAGACCAACCGATTATATTGTTGATTCTATTGAACGATTTATTATCAAATGACTGCATACTGTATGTTTTTTTGTTTGATGGCTCAAATGTATAATTTTTTTAGAAGTAATTATTTATCGATGAGCTAGTGAATTATGAATAATCCTCTTTAGATATTTTAAAAAAGGTTAATTTTAGCCAAATTTTATGCTCATGAAGAATCTGAATCTGTTTTTTCTTTTCTTATTACTTGGTGCTACAGCTAAATCTCAAGAGCTATGGGTAAAGTATAATACATATAAATCGGTGGAGATTGGAGATACTGGAGTATTTAGCTTTAATCCTTATGCTTCGGCTTTTTTCGATGACAAAGAATTTGTAAGTAATACTAAGAAGGGGTACACGTACCCAGGATTTTTCATGCAGCCACAAATAAAATATCAGCCTAATAAAAAAGCAAGTTTTTCAGTTGGTGTAAATATTCAGTATTTTGCTGGTGCCGACACTACTGAAAAGTTTATTCCTACTCTTACCCTTGCAGTAAAATTGATTAAAGGGGTTGAACTGATTTTAGGAACAATCCATTCGAAGCAGCTTCACTATTTACCAGAGCCGTTGATGAAACCTGAAAGACTATTTATATCACAACCTGAAACAGGTTTACAATTCCTTACGAATACAGATCGCTTTAGAGGTGATTCATGGACTAATTGGGAAAGGTACATCAAGATTGGAAGCCCATATCAAGAGATTTTTACAATGGGGTTTGCTGGAATTATTAAACCAAGCACTTTTGAAACAACAACCGGTTTAACCATTAATCTTTTTGGATTAGGAGTTCATCATGGTGGTCAAATCGATAGTTCAGGTTTGGATGTTAATACAATGATCAATTTAGCCGCAGGGCTATCCTATAGTTTTCCCATTGGATCTGGAAAAACGAATCTTGGTTTTGAAGCAATGGGTTTTCTTTCAACCGATAAATCCCCAAATCCAACAAGCAAATACTTGAACGGAAGAGCGATTTATCCAAAATTATTTGTTGAGAGTGCAAACTTACGAGGTGAAATTGGATATTGGCATTCAACCAGCTTTGTAAATCCTCGAGGAGAAGAACTTTTTGGTTCCACATCCTATTTTAAACCAGAATTTGATTCAAAAATTAGAACCCTTTATACAGCGAAACTTATATATTCAGTTGAAGTTGCAAAAGGGTTTAATCTAGGAGGAAGATTTGAGACCTACTATGATACCAAATCTTCAATCCTTGATTGGAGTTTTACCTTAAGGATGGTGTTTGATCGGGAGATATTTATTCGAAAATAGACTTACGAATAATTGCCATGGAATATTCAGCCTCAGAAAATCGTTACGATAGAATGGTATATCGTCCTTGCGGGAGAAGCGGATTAAAATTACCTGCTATTTCGCTGGGATTGTGGCATAATTTTGGCGCAGTTGATGATTTTAGCAATAGTCAGTCAATTCTTCGAAGAGCATTCGATTTAGGGATCACCCATTTTGATTTAGCAAACAATTACGGTCCTCCAGCAGGATCAGCTGAGAAAACCTTCGGGGATATATTTGATAGGGATTTTCGACCTCACCGCGATGAAATGATCATCTCAACGAAGGCTGGTTACTTGATGTGGCCTGGACCTTATGGCGAATGGGGATCAAAAAAGTATTTGGTTGCTAGCCTTAACCAGAGCTTAAAACGACTGAGCCTTGATTATGTTGATATATTTTATTCACATCGTCCCGACCCCGAAACTCCCTTAGAGGAAACTATGTTGGCCCTTGATCTGATTGTTCGGCATGGTAAAGCGCTATACGTAGGCCTTTCGAACTATTCAGCAGAGCAAACAGAAAGGGCTGTACAGATACTAAAAGACCTTGGAACTCCATGCCTAATTCATCAACCCAAATATTCAATGTTCGAACGATGGGTTGAAGAAGGATTGCTCAATGTACTTGAGAAGAATGGCATTGGAGGTATTGCCTTTTCGCCCCTTGCACAGGGGTTGCTAACGAATAAATATCTAAAGGGTATTCCGCAGGGTTCAAGGGCTTCAAAGCCGCATGGATTTCTTCAGCCACAGCATATCACTGATGAAGTACTGAAAAGGGTAGATGCGCTGAATATACTCGCACAAAATCGCAATCAGTCTCTTGCTCAGATGGCTATTGCTTGGTTGCTTCGAGATTCAAGGATTACCTCGGTCCTTGTGGGCGTAAGTTCCATTGATCAACTTGAAAACTGCGTGAGTTCGCTGGACGGACTTTCTTTCTCGACCGATGAA
>JAYTVX010000279.1:0-2734 GCA_043743775.1 Bacteroidales bacterium
CGAAGTATGTTATACTGAGCCAAGTCGAAGTATGTTATACTGAGCCAAGTCGAAGTATGTTATACTGAGCCAAGTCGAAGTATGTTATACTGAGTCAGGCCGAAGTGTATTAAAAGGTGCCTCTGGCACTCGGGGCAAATGCGCACCAATCCGGGTGTTTGGACGTCCGATAACGAAGTTGAAACCAGAAATTAATATCCAATTATCGAAAAAAAACTACCTTTGAATAAAAAAAATGAATACTCAAGCTTATAACCGCACATATAATGTTTCCTTTTCATTCAACGATATAATGAAAATTATTCGATCACTTTCAATCGAAGACAAGTTAAAGGTTGAGCGTGAATTGGAAAAGGAAACCTTGTTATTTCGTGTGAACAAACTCGATGCTAAAATAAAGACTAATACACTTTCGGTGGATGATATTATTGCTGAAATAGACGAATACCGAAATGAAAAAAATGGGAAATGAGGTATTTGTTCTCGATAGCAATATTTGGATAAGCTACCTCATTAAGGGGCAGTTCCATATCCTCACTACGAAAATTCTGGAACTAAATCTTGATGTTGTAACATGCAGGCAGTTAATTGATGAAATTAGCAATGTTTTACAACGCGAAAAGTTTAAAAAGTATATTTCCAAAAGGGAGATTAAAGAAGCAATCGCTGTTCACCTCAAGCTTTGTCGTTTTGTGGAAGTTTTATACGAACCTGACTTACTTACAGATAAAAAAGACAACTTTTTGATTGCTTTGTATAAGGTCGCCAAAGCTTCAAAATTAGTAACTGGAGATAAACGATTACTAATCGAAGCGCCAGCATATCAGGTAATTGTTCTGACTTTTGAAGAATTCAGGGGACTAATTGAAAACCAAAAATAATTTTATCCAATTTCTCAGAGCCTGACTCGAAGTCAGACCCTGAGTAAAGTAACAACAACCGCACGGCAAAACCTTATTCATCATAACAAAGTATAATTGAAAATTGAGTTTATATCCTTTGTCGTTGACTTAAGTTAACGGATAAAAATATCATAGATTACAAATTACATGAATTTATATACTGTAATCTTTAAAAAAAAATATTTCTATTTTGAGCAGTTTTTCTGTGTTTTTTAGTTGAATATTTAGTAATTTTATTGGTGTAAATTCCATTCATGTTCATAACCAATAATTTACTAAAATTTAAACCCTTATTTTATGGAAAACAATTCAACTCGTGAATTTAATTGCAAAAACGAAGAGCTGCCCGTAGTATGCGGTTTTACAGCTTTAAGTCTCGAACGCGACCTGTCTGCTTTTGCAGACTATTCGCCTGTGTTTAACCAGCAATATCTCGAAGGTTATAAACTCAATATTGCCGCAGTACAGGAGCTGGTTGCCCCTAATTCGGAAACAGTGGCCCTAAAACTGATCAATGAACATACGTCTGTAGTATGTGATGCCTTGGTTGACCCGATTAACCAACTTGAAGGCTACATTAATCTGGCAGGTTCGAGTGTGCCCATGTCGGTAGCCGATTTTGGACTGGTTAAATTACGCAAAAGCACCCGTGCCCACGAAGTGGAAAGCATGCTTCCGCTCTTGCAAACAGTTGATTCGAACATTGGCAAGTACGGTACCGAACTCGCAGCTAAAGGGCTGACCGATGCATTGAGAATTAAATTTATGGAAGCCCGTAGCGTATTGGCCAACGACAAGAATAAGAAATACGCCCTTATTTCGTCGCGTGCAGGGCTGGTACAAAACAACATGGCGATGCTCAATGCGTTGCACAAACAGATGGTTGAGATTTGCGACATTGGCAAAATTTTGTTCAAGCAAACCGATAAAGCCAAACTAAAAGATTACACCTTCGCACAACTGATGAAACAGGTAAGGCGGGTGAATAAACCCGAAGAAGATAAGCCCAACACAAATGGTGATGCTTCGGCTACTCCTGAATCATAAGATATTTAAAGATTTCCCATCCCTGGATGAAATAGAATCGTTCAATCATCATCATTCAGGGGTGGATTTTTCAGTCACTAATGGGTTTGGCGTTCAAAAGCAATTGCAAGACCATTAAAAAATACTGCAAGCTGCATATATACCGTTACACGATTCAGAAAAGTAGTTGCAAAGCACAATAAAACTATTATAAACCGTATATAAACCCTTGCAAGGCATAATATAGTAATTGCAAGAGGTATATAAACAATTGCAAGGCTCACAAAACTCATTGCAAAAGCCATTTTTTATGAATAGCCCCTTCCTTGAGGTCAGGGGCAAGAAGATGAGCAACAGCAGGGCTTTAGCCTAACTTATTGAAGCATTCGGCTAAACACTTTCATGAAAAAATCATTTAATCTAGGACATAAATGCCGTTGCAATTCAAAATAATCAAAACAAGAAACTTAGACGAAGCAGCTAGCGATCACCCTTTTGACACTTTATGAACCCTAAACACTAAGGAACTAAGAAACTTTTAGTACGCTATGAACTTTAGCCACTTTATAAAATATTGAATTAAAGCAAAAAACACGCGATAAAATTGCGCGGAAGCGGGGTAGAAAGAAGATTACATCAGTTACAAAACAAAATACATAAACTGATCTTCGGTCTTTACAAGAATTGCAACAATTAGCACCATTAACCCATTACAACCATTGAGTCCACTCCGAAAAGTCAAAAACCCCTAAATCCCCTGAAGGGGACTTTGAAGAGTTCATTGATTTTCAACGAGTTCCCCTTTA
>JAYTVX010000280.1:0-11158 GCA_043743775.1 Bacteroidales bacterium
ATCAAACGGAATTCCATGCCAGCAGTACGACCAAAGAAGCAACTCGGACAACATTTCCTTAATGATAAAAGGGTTGCATCGAGAATAGTTGAAAGTTTAATAGCCGACAAATCGGACAATATTATTGAAATTGGTCCGGGTATGGGTGTGCTTACAAGCGAACTACTCGCAAAGTTTGGTAACAGATTATTCGCAGCAGAGGTTGATTTCGAATCGGTAGACTATTTGAATAAGATTATGCCAGAGCTAACCCCGAACCTTATCCGGGGAGATTTTCTAGAGATGAACCTCACAGAAAAATTTAATGGAAACTTGGCTATAATAGGAAATTTACCATATAACATCTCATCACAGATTTTCTTTAAAGTACTCGAGAATCGTCAGATAGTCAACGAAGTTGTTTGCATGATTCAACGAGAGGTAGCGCAACGAATTAGCGAAAAACCTGGGACCAAAACTTATGGGATACTGAGCGTACTTCTACAGGCTTACTATGATATAAAGTATCTATTCACGGTAAATGAGGGGGTTTTCACACCTCCTCCAAAAGTTAAGTCCGCTGTAATCAGGCTAGTTCGTAATAACACCTTAAGTTTAAACTGCAACGAGGTGCTATTCGTAAAGGTGGTAAAAGCGGGATTCAACCAACGACGGAAAACATTACGTAACTCTATCCGTTCGGTCTTTCCAAATATCGAGATTTCAGAAAAACTCTCAATGAAACGTCCAGAACGCCTCAGTGTTGAGGAATTCGTTGAACTGACGAATGAAATTGAAGGATTGATGATTGCAAACAAAACGAATTCTTAAAAACGAATAGTTCCTGAGATTGCTAGAAACTTTCACACTATTAATCCTCAAAAAAAGGAGCCACGAATGCACGAATAAAGTGACGAATGAATCAAGTATTCTTAATAAAAACTATTCGTAAATTCGTGGCTAAGTTGCTTTTAACCTTTAAGAATTCTAGTATAACAAGTTATTCTTTTGGGAAAGAAATCCCCCAATAACAAAAGATTTATAAATTAGCTTAACTGCAGCACAACAGCAACACAGCATCACAACTTTATCTACCCTTTAGAATTTATTGCCTCAACTGGGCTTAACCTTGATGCTACCCATGCAGGCACAAATCCGGATACGATACCAATTACTGCAGATATTAGCACACCTCTAATGATATTCCCAGCAGTTAAGCTTATCGTAAAATCAGTTGTTGCATTTACTATTAATGTTCCTGCAAAAATCAGCAGTAAGCCAATAACCCCTCCAGCAACAGCAAGAAGAACCGATTCGTAAAGAAATTGGATTAAGATGAAGTATCTCTTCGCCCCTAATGCCTTCTGGATACCAATAATACTTGTGCGTTCTTTTACGGAAACAAACATTATATTGGCAATTCCAAAGCCCCCAACTAAAATTGAGAAGAATGCAATAATACCTCCAGCCAAGTTGATAATCTTAAATATATTATCGATACTCTGCTTTATAAAGCTAATCTGGTTCAATGCAAAATTCTCCTCATCAAGAGGCTTAATCTTATGAAACGATCGAAGTATACCTCGTAGTTCATCATTTAAATCATCAGTGGTAATCCCTTGATTTGCTTTAACTATAATCATGGGGCCAGCGTGATCAATATCTACAATAGTATTGGCCAATCCAACTGGGATTAGTGATATTTCATCGTGACTATTCCCCCCAATAGCCGATTTTCCTTCCTTTTTGAATACCCCAACGACCATTACCTTTCTGCCAGCAATTTTAATATACTTGCCTATTGGATCAGCCCCCTGAAAAAGATCAGTTGCGATTTTATTCCCAAGTATTGTAACACTTCTACCAGAGTTTATTTCAAAGGACGAAAAATATCTTCCCTCCTCAATATCAAAAACCTTAATCCGATCGTAATCATCACTAACTCCTTGAATAACTGCCTCTGAGCTTTCGTTCCTTAAATACCTTACCGGTTTACGAAAATAAATACAGAACACCGATGCACTTGAAAGATTACTTCTTCTTCGGATTTCCGCTAAATCCTTTAAATTGGGTTGAGGCCTATTCATATACTTCCACCATGGATATTCACCATTCCCACCCCAGGGCCATTTCTGCACGTAAACTACATTATCGCCAAGGGATTCAATACTCTCGCGTACATTTTTCTCTAAACTGTCGAGAATAGTAAAAACTGAAATGATCGCAAAAATACCGATGGTTATACCAAATAAAGAAAGAAAAGTACGGAGTTTATTGACCGAAATGGAATGGTAGGCAAACTGCATACTCTCCCGGGCAATTTTTATCAGAATAATAATTGGTTTAAATGCTTTTTTCATTGTAGTTTAATATAGAATTTTGAATAGATCTTAGTTCTCAAAGATAAAAAAAAGATAGAATCTAACTGAATAGTCATTGTTAAATACTGTGAATGATGCTAAAGGTAACTGTTTTACTTGTTGACTTTCATCTACTTCTTATTTTTTTAACGCCAATTTATTAAAAAATAATTTATTTTTATAATTTAATCTCTTTGCATAATGGTTAATTCGATGCTTTTAGCCAAATTTACAGCCGAGTATAAAAACATCTTTAGATATCGTATTCTTGAATAGATGCATTTATTATGAATGAGTTAAAGCAAATTAAAACAGCCCTTATATCGGTTTTTTACAAAGAAAATCTTGATAAGATTGTGCATGAGCTTAAAAAACTCAATATTAAAATCTATTCGACTGGAGGCACATTAAGTTTTATTAATGATTGTGGTGTAAACGCTACTGCGGTAGAGGAGTTAACGAACTACCCTTCTATACTTGGCGGCAGAGTTAAAACACTACACCCTAAAGTCTTTGGAGGGATCCTAGCCCGACGAGAAAACGAAAACGATTTGTTTCAATTACAGGAATATCAGATCCCAGAGATAGACCTTGTAATCGTTGATCTTTATCCATTTGAAGAAACCGTAGCCTCTGGGGCAAGCGAACCCGAAATTATTGAAAAAATTGATATCGGAGGAGTATCGCTTATTCGTGCTGCCGCAAAAAACTTTAAAAATGTACTCGTTATAGCTTCGCGTAATCAATACGACAATTTACTCGACTTACTTGAAACAAAAAAGGGAATTTCAAGTTCCGAGGATAGAAGAACGTTTGCCACAGAAGCATTCAATATTACCTCGAACTATGACGTAGCAATTTTCAACTATTTTAGCGGAGAATTTCCAAAACCCGCATTTAAACAGAGCATTCAAGAATACAAAACGCTTCGCTACGGTGAAAATCCACATCAAAAAGGGGTCTACTACGGTTCATTCGATAATCTTTTTGAGCAGATTCATGGTAAAGAGATCTCTTACAACAACCTACTCGATATTGATGCTGCAGTTAATCTAATCTCAGAATTTAAGGAACCAACAATAGCAGTATTAAAACACAATAATGCATGCGGGTTAGCCTCCAGATCAAGCCTTTTACAGGCATGGAACGATGCTTTAGCTGGAGATCCAATATCAGCATTTGGAGGGGTAATTATTGTTAATCGAATGATTGACCCTGAGACCGCAATTGCAATGAATTCTCTTTTCTTTGAAGTCGTAATTGCTCCAGGGTATCATAGCGAAGCTCTTTCAGTTTTAGCAAGCAAGAAAAATAGAATTATTTTGCTGCAGAAGAATGTTGAACTTCCAGAATATCAATTTCGATCTTTGCTTTCGGGAGCACTTGTTCAAGAAAGGGACTCGAACATCGAAACCGAGAAGGACATGAAACCAATTACCAACAAAATTCCAACCAAAGATGA
Organism: Bacteroidales bacterium; assembly: GCA_043743775.1. Taxonomy (GTDB): domain Bacteria; phylum Bacteroidota; class Bacteroidia; order Bacteroidales; family Tenuifilaceae; genus UBA8529. Next base: position 3,802 of record JAYTVX010000280.1, read on the forward strand.
ATTCAACGACTTAGTTTTTGCCAATAAAATAGTAAAACACTCAAAATCCAACGCTATTGTATTTGCAAAGAATCAACAGCTAATAGCAAGTGGAGTTGGACAAACATCGAGGGTGGATGCGCTTAAGCATGCCATTGAAAAAGCAAATGGATTTGGGTTCGACCTAAATGGAGCGGTTATGGCATCCGATGCATTCTTCCCATTCCCCGATTGCGTGGAGATTGCCGATAAAGCTGGGGTTACAGCTGTTATTCAACCCGGAGGATCGGTAAATGATCAAAAGAGCATTGATTATTGCAATGAACACAACATAGCGATGGTCTCTACAGGAATAAGACATTTTAAACATTAGGAAAAACAAAACTTAGATATGGGACTTTTTTCATTTTTAACACAAGAGTTAGCAATTGATCTTGGAACTGCCAATACCATCATAATCCATAACGACAAAATTGTTGTGGATGAACCTTCGATTGTTGCAATCGATCAGGCGACTGGCAAACTAATTGCTATTGGCGAGCAGGCAAGGCAAATGCACGGAAAAACGCACGAAAACATTAAAACTATTCGTCCACTCCGCGATGGGGTGATTGCTGATTTTAATGCTGCCGAACAGATGATTAGAGGGATGATTAAGATGATCAACCCGAAGAATAAACTGTTCTCCCCTTCACTCCGAATGGTAGTTTGTATTCCGAGCGGAAGCACCGAGGTTGAAGTTCGCGCTGTGCGTGACTCTTCGGAACATGCTGGAGGACGTGATGTTTTCATGATTTACGAACCAATGGCCGCAGCATTAGGTATTGGTTTGGATGTTGAAGCACCTGAGGGAAATATGGTTGTTGATATAGGAGGTGGAACAACTGAGATTGCAGTAATTGCGCTAGGTGGTATTGTATGCAATAAGTCAATCCGAATTGCTGGAGATGGCTTTACTGCAGATATCCAAGTTTACATGCGCCATCAACATAATGTGAAAATAGGCGAACGCACAGCCGAGGATATTAAAATTGCAGTAGGCTCCGCGCTACCCGATTTAGAAAATCCTCCTACTGATTATATCGTCCATGGTCCAAATCTAATGACAGCGCTACCCATTGAGGTTCCTGTCTCGTACCAAGAGATTGCTCATTGCCTCGACAAATCAATATCAAAAGTTGAAGCAGCAATTCTGGGTGTTCTAGAACAAACCCCACCCGAACTTTACGCTGATATTGTAAGGAAAGGTATCTACCTAGCAGGTGGTGGAGCGTTACTTAAAGGACTTGATAAGCGACTTACCGATAAAATCAACATTAAATTTAGAGTTGCTGAAGATCCTTTACATGCAGTTGCTCGTGGAACAGGTATCGCACTTAAAAATTTCGATAAATTTCCATTCCTGATGCGATAAGTATTCTGCATCTAGCTATAAACAACCGAATAAACGCAAATGAATAGCCTTCTTCGACTTTTAGAAAAATATTATTTCTTAATTCTATTCCTCGTACTTGAAGGCTTTTCTATTTGGTTGCTTGCTGACCATAACTACTATCAAAAGGCAAGTTTTGGTAAACTCAGTCGCGGAGTAACAAGCGTGATTGATAATCAGGTTAGCAATATCGATCATTATTTACGCTTTAAGCAGACCAACATTGAGCTGATGATTGAAAACGTTGCCCTAAGGAATGAGACAGCTCAACTAAAAAATAGACTTGAATCAAATCGAGGAAATTTGGCGGATTCAATTGGCGGGGTAAAGTATACCTACTCTACAGCCAGAATTATAAATAACACTATCAATAAACAGAATAACTACCTAACCCTAAATGCTGGTTCAAATGAAGGAATTCAGCGCGAAATGGGTGTAATAACGAAAGATGGCATTGTTGGAATTGTGGCTTCGGTATCAAATAATTATTCTACTGTCATTTCATTGCTGAATACAAATCTTAAGGTATCGGCTAAACATAGGCGTACGGGTACTTTTGGCTCACTTTATTGGGATGGGTTGAACTACCGCGAAGTGGTTCTATCGGAAATTCCACAACATGTTAATCTAGTCCAAGGTGACACCATAGTAACAAGCGGTTACTCAGCTATCTTCCCACCGGATATTCCTTTGGGTACTGTTGAAGAGTTCGACCTGAAAGGCGGAAGTTTCTATGTTGTCAAAGTTAAATTACTATCCGATTTCAAACATCTCGATTACGTTTACGTTATAAAATCGTATTTTGCGGCAGAAAGAAACCTAATCGAAAATCAAAAAGCAAAATGAGTAAACAAATAGCCCGTTATGCTTTAGTTTTTGTACTGCTCATCGCGCTACAAATTTTGGTTTTAAATAACATCAAGTTGGGTGGCTTTATCAATCCATACATTTACATCCTTTTCATAATGCTTTTACCCTTTGAAATCCCAGGATGGATACTGCTAATTCTCGGATTCCTAACAGGGCTTACAATTGACGCTTATTCGGGTACACTAGGTATGCATTCTTCAGCAACTCTATTCATTGCATTCTTAAGACCAACCATACTTTCTAATATATCAACATACGAACTTGATGATAAAAAAGGAAGACCCACAATGAGTATGAATGATCTAGGTTGGTTCATAAAATACACGCTAATAATGGTATTCGCCCATCATTTTGTGCTTTTTTACTTAGAAACCTTTTCGTTTACACATTTTTTTGCAACTCTTTTAAGAGTTTTCCTAAGCTCTATTCTAACTGTTTTTTTCATACTGCTAAGCCAGTTCTTCTTGCTTCGAAGATAAAATTCTAAACTAAAAGTTTAATAGTGCAGCTAAATATTACAACCGATAAAAAGTATATTATATCCGGTATTATACTGTTAATTTTTATAGTAATACTGATAAGGTTATTCATGCTGCAGATTGTTGAGCAATCGTATAAACTATCGGCGAGTAATAATGTATTAAGGTATATTCCTCAATATCCAGCTAGAGGTTTAATCTATGATCGAAATGGCGAACTAATTGTTTGCAATCAGGCAACTTACGATCTCATGGTGCTGAAAAATGAGGTTAAAGCATTCGACACTACTGAATTTGCCTCCATTTTAGGAATAACAAAAGAACAAATCAAGGATGGTTTTATACAGATAAAGCGAGTTAAAGGTTATTCGCCCTATAAACCATCGTTATTCCTTAAGCAAATCTCAACAAAAACTTACGCAATTCTCCAAGAAAAACTATATAAATATCCTGGGTTTGAAGTACACCCTCGAACCCTGAGAACCTACCCCAGAAAGATGGCTGGACATCTCTTGGGATATGTTGGCGAGGTTGATGAAGATATCATCAACAAAAACCTCTACTACCAACTTGGCGATTACATTGGAATTAATGGTTTAGAAAAATCCTACGAGAAAGAATTACGTGGGAAAAAGGGCATTAATATCTATATGGTTGATGTTCACAACCGAATAAAAGGCTCATACGAAAATGGGCTTTATGATACTGTAGCTGTGGTTGGCAAAGATATTGTTTGTACCATCGATGCAAAACTGCAGGCGTATGGTGAGAAACTAATGGCAAATAAAATTGGAAGCATTGTTGCCATTGAGCCAAAAACAGGTGAGGTTCTAGCAATGGTTTCCAGTCCCACATACGACCCTGAACTTTTAGTTGGAAGAGAACGAACCACAAATTACCGAATTCTGCAAGGTGATACTCTTAAACCAATTTTCAACCGAGCACTAATGGCTCCTTACCCCCCAGGTTCAACATTTAAAATTGTAAATGGGTTGATTGGGCTACAGGAAGGCATTGTTTACCCCACTACACGATATGGGTGTGCTGGCGGTTATCCAATTGGACGAGGGGTCGGTTGCCACATCCACCCATCGCCATTATCGTTTATACAAGCCATTCAGATGTCGTGCAATACCTATTTCTGTTATGTTTTTAGGAGCATTCTCGACAAACCAACTTTTGGCTCAGTTGAAAATGCCTTTACTTTTTGGAAAAAGCATGTTGAATCGTTTGGCTTTGGGAGTCGCTTAAATATCGACCTACCAAATGAACAAAGAGGGTTAGTTCCATCTGTCAGTTTCTACGACCGATATTATCATAAAGGTGGATGGAATTCTCTTACCGTCATTTCACTTGCAATTGGTCAAGGGGAACTTGGGACAACCCCATTGCAAATGGCAAACCTATCAGCAATAATAGCTAATAGGGGCTTCTACTATTCACCCCATGTTGTTAAAGAGATCAAAGGATCAACAGGAATCGATTCTAAATATACAGAAAGGCACTTCACAACCATCGATTCAACCTGGTTCCAACAAATTGTACAGGGGATGGAGATGGCTGTCAATACCCCAGGCGGTACTGCGTTAATAGCAGCGCTACCTAAAATCAAGGTATGTGGAAAAACAGGCACCGCTCAAAATCCCCATGGGGCAGACCATTCCGTTTTTATTGCATTTGCACCTAAGGATAATCCTAAGATTGCAATCGCTGTTTACATTGAGAATGCAGGATTTGGTGGAACTTGGGCTGCTCCTATCGCCAGCTTGATGCTGGAGAAATACTTAACCGATTCAATCGGTCGACCTGATTTAGAAAAAATGATACAAGAAGCTATACTACTCGATCGCCATGCCAGGAAGAAATAGCACATTGGGAGGTCTTGATTGGCCCACAATTTTAATTTACCTCGCATTAGTTTTTATGGGGTGGCTTAACATTTATGCTGCAGTATATAGCGATGAACATAATAGCATACTAGACTTCACTCAAAGGTATGGAATGCAGCTAGTGTGGATAATCTTTGCTTTTGCTCTAGCATTGATCATTTTACTTATTGACCGGAGAGTATACTTCGTGTTTGCTTATTTCTTCTATGGACTAGCAATTCTTCTTCTAGTTGCGGCTCTGTTTTTCGGGAGGGTAGTAAATGGGGCTCACTCATGGTTGCAAATTGGCTCAGTGGGTATTCAACCAGCTGAATTCGCAAAATTTTCAACGGTATTAGCTTTAGCAAAACTCATTGGGGTATATAACTTTAAAATACTACAGCCAAGTTCAATACTTAAGATTTGTTTTATCATTCTACTCCCGACAACAATTATTCTTCTGCAAAACGATACTGGCTCAGCAATGGTTTATGCTGCCCTTATTCTGCTCCTGTATCGAGAGGGAATACCTAACTGGTTTATGCTATTTCTAGTTTTTATGGTGATCCTTTTTATTCTGGTTATTATCGCTAGCAATGCATTTATTCTTATTCTTCTTTTCTCTTTATCGGTACTTCTATTTTTTATCTATAGTGATAAACAAAAAGAGGCAATTATCTATGGCGCCTCAACAGTCGTTTTTGGATTGACACTCTACTTTATTGCAAAGTATAGTGGATATAGTGTATCATCAACATATATCATACTAATCTCAATCATCATAGGGATTCCTATTGCGTTGACTTTTGCTTTTTTTCGCCGAATTCGTCTAATTTACTACCTCTCGTTGTTCCTTTTCATTACAACCGCTTTCACGCTCACTGTTGATTATGGTTATCATAGATTACTACCAATACATCAGCAGAAGAGAATCAACGATTTACTTGGTATTGAAACCGATCCACAGGGCTGGGGGTATAACGTCAATCAATCAAAGATAGCAATTGGATCTGGAGGATTCTGGGGAAAAGGGTTCCTCGGGGGAACCCAAACTAAGTTCAACTTTGTTCCTGAACAGAGTACCGATTTTATTTTTTGCACTGTTGGGGAAGAGTGGGGATTCGTTGGATCAACCGTAGTTTTATCCCTATTCGTGATTTTACTCTTACGATTAATTATGCTTGCTGAACGACAGCGTGAGTCCTTTGCAAGAGTTTATGGGTATGGTGTTGTTTCCATTATCTTATTTCACGTTTCCGTTAACGTTGGGATGACCATTGGTTTATTCCCTGTTATTGGAATTCCGTTACCATTCTTCAGCTATGGAGGTTCGTCATTGTGGGCCTTTACACTACTTCTGTTCATCTTTATTAAACTCGACTCCTCCAGATAATAAAGAGTTAGGTTTACTGAAAGGGTATTCCGAATTCCGCACTCACATATTCTTTTAATTCGGGGAAAAGAGTATTGAAATGAGATGAAAGTTGATTGTAGCTATTATTTAGTGTTTCTATTGCGTAAATCGAGTTTTCAGGGAGTGATGTTACTGAACTCATTATCTCCAGTGCCTTTTTTACACCCGCTTCTGTTCTATAGCTATAGAGTCTATTGCTTTGGATCATAAATGGCAAAAATTTCTTTACCCTATCAGGCAAAATGGAATAGTGTTGAACCATTTGAAAGTAAAAGGATCGAGTAAACCATTTAAGATCGGATTGCGAATACTTTAACCATTCGTTAGCGAGAACATGATCAAATAGAACATCAACCACAACGCCAGAATACTTTCCATAACCAGGACTCAATAATTCTTTGCAAGAACGAGTTGAACTGTGCTTATCGGTAAACGTATCAATTGCACGATGAAGGGCAATTCCTTTTTGAACTCCTATTGGGAATCTTTCATAATTTCGACCCTTAACATAATCGCCAATAAAATTACCCAGGCGAATATTAATATCAGAACCGGAGAGGTATAAGTGGGCTAAAAAGTTCATTAATGGGTAGTTCTTATCTTTATAAAGTGCTCTCCAACTATTTGGCTACACTTAAAACAATATCTTCCCCCTCATTGTTGAATCGCATTAACTTGAACGTTTCGCCATCCCAAACCGAATAAGTATTATTCACCAACCAATCGCCAAGAATAACTAGGTTTGATGATTCGTTTAATGGGTAAATAACAGGTGAATGCCAGTGACCAAAGATGAAGAAATCAAAGTGATGCTCCTTAAGCTCTGAACGAGTGAATTTAGTGATCAACTCGGACTCACCTCTGAATTCATGGGTCAACTCCTTTGAATACCGGCTACTTACCGACCATTGATTACCAAACCAAAGCGAAAAATTGGGATGTAACCGTGCAAATAGCCATTGCAAAGCCGGGTTGGTGAAAATTGATTTCAATAGCTTATAACCTGTATCTCCTTTACCCAGTCCATCTCCATGAGCAAGAAAGAATTTTTTGTTTAGAATCTCCTTGATGAGCGGTTTATGATGAATCTCTACCCCAAGTTCTTCTTGAAAATAGTTGAACATCCAAACATCATGATTTCCGCTGAAAAAATAAACTGGAATCCCAGCATCAGTAAATTCTGCAATTTTACCAATAAAGCGGTTATATCCCCTCGGAACTACCTGCCGGTATTCAAACCAAAAATCAAAAATATCTCCAAGCAGGTAAAGTTCTGCAGCGTCGGATTTAATGCTATCGAGCCATTTAATGAAAA
>JAYTVX010000281.1:0-6397 GCA_043743775.1 Bacteroidales bacterium
CATTATATCGCAATTATTGATAACAATGGCACTCCAGTTTTTTTTAGGTTATTGTCCGAGAGAGCAAATAATTTTAATTTACAACCCAATGGATTTTTAGCATATAGTTCAAGTCAACAGAAGAAAATATTTGTGCTTGATAGTAGTTATCGCTTTATCGATACCATCACCAGTGTTGGCTTTGAATTGAATGATGTTGATTTTATTTTAACCAAAAAGAATGAAGCTATTGTTTTAGGTCACGATGATAGAATCTTTGATATGAGTACAATTGTTGATGGGGGAATGCCAAATGCATTGATTAAGGAGAGTGTACTTCAGATTTTGGATAAAAACAAGAATGTGATTTTTAATTGGAAGAGTTCAGAGCATTTTAATATCCTTGATGTAAATGAGAAGTCTCCTTTTGTTGATTTAACTTCATCGGTAATTGACTATATGAACATTACTGATATTGAGGTTGATTCAGATTCTACTTTGCTTCTTTGCTGCAAAAGTATGGATGAAATAACTAAGATTAATAAGAATACAGGTGAAATTGTTTGGCGTATGGGTGGTAAACACAATCAATTTACATTTGAAAGTGACGATCAAAAATATTCTCAACCAACATCTGTTCAGAAGTGTAATAACGGAAATTTGTTAATTTTTGATAGTGGAACATTATGTTCAACCCAAGTATCGAGTGCTGTCGAGTATGAGATTAATGAGACAGAAAAAGCTGTTAAGTTGGTAAGACGAGATGCTAAACTGAAGAATATATATTCCCCTAAGAAAGGTGGAGTCCAAGGTATTGCTAATGGAAACAAACTAATTTCCTGGGGTGAAAATAAGCCATCTTTTTCAGAGTTGAATCCTAATGGAACGACAGCTTTAGAAGTAGACTTTTCTGATAATAGTTCATGCAAACAGATATTTAAATCGGAGTGGAGTACAAACTTATTTGCCCCAGTTGTTGATAGTATAAATTTTGGGATGTGGGATTATACAATTTTCAAATATTTATTAGTGCTAAAGAATAATTCTGACGAAAATATCTTATTAACTAGTGCAACTAATTTTTCGCAAGCTTTTTACGTTGAACAATCTCTTCCAATTCAGATAGCTGCCCATGGAACCAAGTATATGACAGTTTGTTATTTCCCTGAAACTATTCAAACATCGGTAGTGAATGATTTACTTACTATATCCTGTGATAATGATACTCAAAGAATTTCTCGGCAAATTAAGTTGGTAGGATACCGTGATGATTTTGTAGCGCCAAGCCTCGAAATTTACCCGCATAATGGAGCTGTTAATGTAAAGGTTGATACATCTTTGTATTTTAAATTTAATGAACCAGTAAGAATGCTGGACAATTCAGAAATAACCTATAGTAATGTTCATGATTTAATTAAATTAAAAAAGGGGGAACAGAATATTGAGTTTGATGCAGCAATAAGTTCAAATAAAGATCTAATAATGATTGTTCCACGTACTAATCTTGATTACTCCCAGATATATAACATTGAGTTGATTGCAAACTTAGAGGATTTCTATAATAATGCACTACTCTCTGCAAAGACCAGCCTTTTTACAACGGTTATTCCTGCTATTGTAAATCATAATGATGTATTAGGGATAAAGGTTTTTCCAAATCCTACATGCAATTATCTGAGTATTCTTTCTGATTTAAGTCCAATTTCAGAAGTAGAGATTTTTAATATTCAAGGTCAACAAATTAAATGCTACAATAATCTAATTACCAATTATTTTCAAATTGATACGAAACTTTTAAGCAAAGAGTTATACTTGTTTAGGGTCAAATTAGCAAATGGAAAAAATCATACCTGTAAAATCGTTTTAAAATAAAACATTAAAACTCATTCCCAAAAGAGATGATTGACAAAACAAGAAATATACATCCCATTTTCGATAATATACTAAATCGTAGCGATAGAGAAAAACTTTTAAATCAACATTCAACAGTTGTTTGGATTACTGGTCTTTCCTGTAGTGGAAAGTCAACAATTGCGAAAGCGTTGGAGATTGAATTGCACAGAAGGGGGTTTATTACAAATTTACTCGATGGAGATAATGTTAGAACAGGTCTAAACAACAATCTAGGCTTTTCTGATGAAGATCGAAAAGAGAATATTCGGCGAATAGCTGAAGTATCAAAATTGTTCTTGGAAAGTGGAATTATACTTATAAATAGTTTTATATCACCGACATATATTATTCGTAACCAGGTAAAAGATATTGTTGGAGTTGAAGACTATTTTGAAATTTATGTGAATACTTCAATCAGAACTTGCGAGAAACGAGATACTAAAGGGATTTACGCTAAAGCACGTAAAGGGTTGATAAAAGAATTTACAGGAATATCTGCTCCTTACGAAGTGCCTGTTAATCCTGATGTTGAGATAAGAACCGAAGATATATCATTAGCGGAATCAGTAGAGTTGATACTAAATAAACTTTTACCTCGAATAGAATTCAAAGATATTTAACTCAACCATTCGCTAAAAAATTATGCTAATAGTTATTAATACTTGATTAATTGAGTCAATATTCAATACTTCAGAATGAGATTGTCAACCCATAAAGTCGAACCAGGTTCAAAAATGGTTGTATCGGATGATAGGATTACTATATTCATACTCTCAGGAGCGTCATTTGATAAGTATTCTATTGGAATTTTAAATGGAGTCCAACTAGAAATAGACCCCGATGAAAGAGTGCCGTGCCCAATAGTATCTTGATTGTTTGAAATGGCATTGAATCGAGTAAGTACTATATTGAAATAGCAACGATCAATGCCCACTCCATTGTACTTATAGAAGCCTTCAAATGTAATTGGTTTGCCTTCAAAAGGGATTCCTCCTGAGACAGTTGCTTTTCTTGTTTCAATATTAATATCAAAACTTCCAAGAGTAAGTAATCCTGCTACTTTAACTTCAACGTTATCAATGTATTGACTTTTTGTTTCAAGTCTTGGACAGAAAATACCAGAGTATTTCTCAATAATATCCTTTGTAACCGTATTAAAAGATACAACACTAAATAATGAAAAATTTGATGTTTCCCAAGTATCGGGTTTGTCAAAACCATCCAGAGTGCCCCAATTCTCAAACCCTGCATTAGGAATATCCTCAACTGGAGTTTGATTTTCAGATTGTTTACTACAAGAGAGAAAAAGCGATACGATAATAATGCTATTTATCAATTTTGAGGCTCGTTTCATAATCAGAATGCTAATAAAAATTACATGCGTGTAAAAGTAATCGATTCTTGTATTATAAAAAATTTTAATATTTATCTTATTACAGTACTTTTTTGAAGTCTGTCTTCATATTATGTTGTTTTATTTAAAGTAATTATATTCTACAACCATCTCAAATATTTAAAAAACGCATTTCTATTATTAATTTAGGATGAACAGAAAAGGATTTTCAAAACAGAATGATTTTACTATCTTGCGAAACTTTTTTCGTATTTAGTTTGTTGTATGAGGAGTTATAATCATTACCGATGAAGCGATTTACAATCAATCACCTTAGAGAGTTGGAATCAGAATCGATCTACGTTATTAGAGAGGTTGCAGCACAATTCGAGAACCCTGTTATGCTCTTTAGCGGGGGTAAGGATTCAATTATTATGTTTCACCTTGCCCGTAAGGCGTTTTTTCCTGCTAAGGTTCCGTTCCCTTTAATGCATATCGATACCGGACATAATTTTATCGAAACTGTTGAGTTTCGCGATTGGCTTGCTAACGAAACCGGTGCTCAAATGGTTGTTCGCTACGTTCAGGATTCTATCGATAAGGGACGAGCAGTTGAGGAGACTGGATTTACCGCTAGCCGTAATAAATTACAAACGGTCACACTACTCGATGCTCTTGAAGAGCATAAGTACGATTGTGCAATGGGTGGTGGCCGAAGGGATGAGGAGAAAGCACGTGCAAAGGAACGATTCTTCTCGCATCGCGATGAGTTTGGGCAGTGGGATCCAAAGAATCAGCGCCCTGAGCTCTGGAATATCTTTAATGGTCGTAAGAATATTGGCGAGCATTTTAGGGTTTTCCCTATTAGTAACTGGACTGAAATGGATGTTTGGCAGTATATTCTGCTCGAAAATATAGCCATCCCTAATCTATACTTCTCCCATGAGCGCGAGGTTTTTGAGCGTGATGGAATTCTGTATGCAAAAACTCCGTTCATGAAGTTGAGGGATACTGAAAAAACTGAAAAGAGGATAGTTCGATTCAGAACAATTGGCGATGCTACCTGTACTGGAGCGCTTGAGTCTATCGCCAACTCATTAGAGGATATCATTCGTGAAGTAGCTGCTACAAGAGTAACAGAACGTGGAGGTCGTTCCGATGACAAACGCTCCGAAGCAGCAATGGAAGATCGGAAGATTGAAGGTTATTTTTAAAAATCTAATACTTAGGCACGAAGACGCTGCATATCTTTCTGTGTCTTAGTGACTTTGCGTTAAACTATTTATTTACTGACTTTAAGAAGATGGATAAAGATATTACAACCGCAGCTTACCTTGATATGGAGCTACTTCGGTTTACAACCGCTGGTAGCGTGGATGATGGTAAAAGCACATTAATAGGACGTTTACTTTACGATTCAAAAGCGATATTTCAGGACCAACTCGATGCGATTGAGAGGGCAAGCATTAAAAAGGGCGAGGATTATATCAATCTTGCTCTTCTGACCGATGGACTTCGTGCAGAACGTGAGCAAGGAATAACCATTGATGTTGCATATAGGTACTTTAATACCCCAAAACGCAAGTTTATAATTGCCGATACTCCAGGGCATATTCAGTATACCCGCAATATGGTTACCGGCGCTTCTACAGCAAATGTGGCATTAATTCTTGTTGATGCTCGGCATGGAGTAATTGAGCAAACAATTCGCCATGCCTATATTGCTTCGCTGCTTAGGATACCACATGTTATCGTTTGCGTGAATAAGATGGATTTAGTTGACTATAGCGAAGAAGTTTTTTCTTCAATTCAGAAGAGATTCATGGATTTCTCAACCCATCTCGATATTCTAGATGTTCGTTTTATTCCAATCAGTGCGCTGAATGGCGATAATGTTGTAGATCGTTCGGTAAAGATGAATTGGTACGAGGGTCCTACATTGATGTTCCTTCTAGAGAATATCTATATAGCAAATGACTACAATCAGCTGGATGCTCGGTTCCCGGTTCAATACGTAATACGACCTCAGTCAGCTGAATATCACGATTATCGTGGATATGCTGGTCGAATGGCAAGCGGCAATTTTAAGGTGGGCGATAGGGTTAAAGTTTTACCTTCGGGTTTTACTTCAACTATTAAAACTATTGACCTTTGGAAGGAATCATTGGAATCAATTTCAGCACCACAATCTGCTATCATTACGCTTGAGGATGATTTGGACATTAGCCGTGGCTGTATGATTATTCCTGCTGAAAATGGTATAAGGCAGAGTCAGGATGTTGATTTAATGATATGCTGGTTGGGTGAAAAACCGATGGTTTCAGCAGGTAAATACATAGTTAAGCATACCACCAGCGACCTAAAATGTTTAATTAAAGAGATCAAGTACAAGATCGATATCAATACACTTGAGAAGGATTACGAGGATAGAACAATTGGGTTAAACGAGATTGGATGTATTTCAATACGAACAACTAAGCCAATTTTTTTCGATTCTTATAGGCAGAATCGATTTACAGGTAGTTTGGTTATTATCGATGAAGCAACGAATGTAACAGTGGGGGCGGGGATGATAATATAAGGACAAAGGACAAATCACAAATATCAAAATCCAAAACACAGAACGCTCAACACAAAACGGATAACCTCAACATCATTAGATTTCAAGTTTGTTTCTGGCGAATTTGATGATATCTGAATGGTCGAAAGCAAGTGGAGGTAAACTATCAAGGCTAAACCAATCAGCATTTTCAGCATCATCTCCACCTAAAACCGATGAGTTGTTCGTTGTGGTGAAGCCGTAAAATGCAATACAGATATTGCGATCTCTGGGATCTCTATCAATTTTATCGAAAGCAGAAAGCAGAATTAGCTCAACACCCTTTAATCCGGTTTCTTCTAATAATTCTCTAACAGCAGCATCCTTTAAGGGTTCATCCATTTCAACGAAACCACCAGGTAAAGCATAACTACCTTGAAAGGGATCGTTCTTACGCTGAATAAGAAGAATTTTATGGGGATTATTAGAATAGTCCTTTAAAAAAACGAGAGTATCAACAGTAACAAGCATTCTCGGATATTTGTAGGTGAAATCCATCACTACAAATTATCGTCAGGTTTATCATCAATATCTTCTTGATTTTCTTTTGATCTTCTATGCTCCCTTACTTTATATGCAGCCCATGCTACTAC